>CAIWVR010000433.1 GCA_903916165.1 uncultured Hyphomicrobiales bacterium
GTCGGCGCTTTGGCTGGTGCCGGGCATCGCTTCGCTGATCCTGTTCGCTTTTCTTCTGACGCGCGTCGACTCAGCCTTCGCCGGGCGCGACCGCTGGGACCTGATCGGGGCGGCGCTCTGCATCGCTGGCGCGCTTGTCATCATCGGCGCGCCGCGCGGCACCTGAACGTCTTGCTCCCGACATACTTGCAATGCTAACGCTGGCTCATGTTCAAACGCCTCTATCACTGGACGCTTTCGCTTGCCGAAAGCTCGCGCGCAACCTGGGCCCTGGCGACCATCGCCTTCGCCGAAAGCTCGTTCTTTCCGATTCCGCCCGACGTTATCCTCGTGCCGATGTCTCTGGCGCGGCCCAAGCGCGCGTATTTTTATGCGGGCATCTGCACGCTCGCCTCGGTGGCGGGCGGCATTCTGGGCTATGCCATCGGCTGGCTCTTGTGGGATTCGGTCGGAAGCTGGCTGATCAACCTGTATGGCTACGCCTCCCGCATGGATACGGTGAAGGCCGGCTATGACCAGTGGGGCTGGCTGTTCATTCTGGTGAAGGGGCTGACGCCCATCCCCTACAAGCTCGTGACCATCGTGTCCGGCCTGCTTGCCTATAATTTCCCGCTCTTTGTCGCCCTGTCACTGGTCACGCGCGGCGCGCGGTTCTTCATCCTCGCAGGACTGCTGACCAAATTCGGTGGCCCGATCAAGGACCTGCTGGAGCGCCATTTCGCGACGTTCATGATCGGCGTTGTCGTGATGATCGTCGGCGGTTTCTGGCTGGCTGGAAAAATGTTCTGATGCTGCGCCACGCCACGCCGCTGCGCGCTGCGCTGGCGATCACGCTGGTCGCCTTCGCCACCATCGCGGGCGCGTGGATTTTCGAAGCCTTCGGCTATCTGCCGTGCGAACTCTGCCTGAAGCAACGCTGGGCCTATTATCTGGGCGTGCCGCTCGCGGCGCTGACGGCCCTTCTCGCCACGCGCAGCGACACGCTCGCGCGCCCGCTGCTCTGGCTGCTCGCGCTGCTGTTTGCCGGCAGCATGGCATTCGGGATCTATCATGCGGGCGTCGAATGGGGCTTCTGGCCGGGCCCGACAGCCTGCACGGGGGCAGCGACCGCTGCCGGCAGCATGGATGATTTCATGAAGCAGTTGCAGGCCACGCAAGTCGTGCAATGTGACAAGGTCGCGATCCGCATTCTCGGCCTGTCGCTGGCCGGCTGGAACGTCGTGATCTCGGCCGCCCTAGCCATGCTCGCCGTGACCGGCGCGCGCGCAAGGGTTTAGGGCGCAGCTGCCGCCTCGTCCTCATCATCGAGCGCCAGACGCGCCCGCGCCCGCAGCTTTTCCGTCTCGCTCTTCAACTGCCCGCAAGCGGCGAGAATGTCGCGACCGCGCGGCGTGCGCACGGGGCTCGCATAGCCCGCATTGAAGACGATGTCGGAAAACTCCTCGATCGTCTCCCAGTCCGAACATTCATATGGCGTGCCGGGCCAGGGATTGAACGGGATCAGGTTGATCTTCGCGGGAATGCCCTTCAGCAGCCGCACCAGCTGGCGCGCCTCGGCGGGTGAATCATTGACGCCCTTGAGCATCACATATTCGAAGGTGATGCGGCGCGCGTTCGAGGCACCGGGATAGTTGCGGCAGGCGTCGAGCAGGTCTTTCAGCGGATATTTCTTGTTCAGCGGAACGAGCTTGTTGCGCAGCTCGTCATTGGTGGCATGAAGCGAAATGGCGAGCATGGTGCCCGCCGCCTCGCCCAGCGGCGAAATCTGCGGCACGACGCCCGACGTCGACACCGTGATGCGGCGCTTCGACAGCGAAAGTCCATCACCGTCGGTGAGCACGCCGATGGCATCCGTCACATGGTCGATATTATAGAGCGGCTCGCCCATGCCCATGAAGACCACGTTCGACACCGGGCGCACGCCCTCGCCGACCGGGATCAGGCCCTGGTCATCGGGCCGCGTCTGGCCCGGGAAATCGCCCAGCATGTCGCGCGCGACGACGAGCTGCTGCACGATCTCCTGCGCCGACAGGTTGCGCACGAGCTTCTGCGTGCCGGTGTGGCAGAAGGTGCAGGTCAGAGTGCAGCCGACCTGGCTTGAAATGCACAAAGTGCCGCGATCACGTTCGGGAATATAGACGCATTCGATTTCCGCGCCCTTGTCGCGCGCGTCGACCGGGGGCATCCGGATCAGCCATTTGCGCGTGCCGTCCTTCGACAGCTGCGCGGCAACGACCTGCGGGCGCGACAGCGAGTAGCTCTCGGCGAGCCTCGCGCGCAGCACTTTCGAGACGTTCAGCATGGCGTCGAAGGAACTCGCGCCCTGAAAATAGATCCAGTGCCAGAGCTGGCCCACCCGCATCCGCTGCTCGCGCTCGGGCACGCCAATGGCGCCCAGCGCCGCCGCGAGCTGCACGCGCGTCAGCCCGACGAGCGAGGGCTTCGCCGGCGCGGGAGCGTCGAGGTTTGTTTCAGGCGCAATGTCGGTCGTGGCGGCGATGTCGGTCATGGGCGCGGCTCATAGCAGGTTTTGGCTGGACGGGCGAGCGCGGCACAAAAGCCTGAGCCGTCACACCTTCCGCTCGACCGCGCCCAGCGCATCGGCCAACCGCGCCTTGGCGCTGCCCGGCTGCAGCGGCTTCTGCTGGCTCTCGTGCGGTGCCCAGCCCGACAGCCAGACGAAGTCGAAGGTCGCGCGCAGCCGCCCGTCCGGATCAGCAAAGCGCGACTGGTAGATTTCAGCCGCCCGCATCAGCACGGCCCGGCGCAGCGGGCGGGGGTCGCGGGCGACAAGCGCATTGGTCGCGCCCATGCCGCGCAGGTCGCGCAGCAGGCCGAACATCGACGAATAGCGAACCGTCAGCGTGTCGACGTCGGTCACTGGCAGGGCAAAGCCCGCGCGTTGCAGCAGACTGCCCATGTCGCGCAGGTCGGCGAAGGGCGCGACGCGCGGCGAGACACCACCGGTGATCGCCTCCTCGGCTTCCGCAAGGGCCAGCCGCAGCTCCTGCAGGCTTTGGCCACCGATCAGGCAGCCCATGAACAGGCCATCGGCCGCCAGCACGCGCCTGATCTGCACCAGCGCGCCGGGCAGGTCATTGACGCCCTGCAGGGCGAGCGCCGAGACCACCAGGTCGAAGGAGGCCGGCGCGAAGGGCAGCGCCTCCTCGTCGGCCACCAGCCGCACGCCGCCGTCCAGAGCGGCTGGCACAGGCCCGGCATGGACCAGCAGCGCAGATGGACGCGAGGTCAGCGCCTGCATGAGTGCGGGGCCCGGCGTGCCGAGATCGAGCACGCGCGGAAACGGCCGCAGGATGGCCGACAGCCGCTCGGGAAATTCCGCCGCTATATGATCGAGCAGGAAGGACGCGGCACCCTGCGCATGGGCGCGGGCCAGCCGCAGGCGGGCGAGGGGGCGGTCGAAGACAATGTGGGCGGGCGCGGACATGCCAGCCTTATGGCGCGACAGGCACCGATAATCCACCCCGCTTCCACTTGTCTGCCAGCCATGCCAAGCTTGAGCCATGCCGCAGGTGGAGCCCCATGACGCCCACGATGCACCGGCCCCGAAGCTAACGGGATTCGCCGGCAGGCTCACGGCGATTCCTTTTCCGGGGCGCTGGCTAACGGCGATTCCTTTCCACGCCTCGCGCCTCGTCGATCTCGCCTATCCGCCCTGCTGCCTCGCCTGCAAGGCGGCGGTCGATGCCGCCGGGACGCTTTGTCCCGCCTGCTGGGTCGCGATGCCCTTCATCGAGCGGCCGTTCTGCGAGCGGCTGGGGACGCCCTTCGCGCAGGATCTCGGCGCGGGCCTGCTGTCGCCCGCCGCCGCCGCCGATCCGCCGGTGTTTGCCCGGGCAAGGGCTGTCACGACCTATGACGAGGGCCCGGCGCGGCGTCTCGTGCAGCGCCTGAAATATGCAGATCGGCTCGACCTCGCGCCCGCCATGGCGCGCTGGATGGCGCGTGCGGGCTCTGAGCTGACCGCCGAAGCCGACATGGTGGTGCCGGTGCCGCTGCACCGGTGGCGCCTGTGGACGCGGCGCTTCAACCAGGCCGCCCTGCTGGCGCAGGGCGTCGCCCGCCAGTGCGCCCTGCCCTATGCGCCGCTGGCGCTGACGCGCGTCCGCCGCACCCGCCCGCAGGTCGGGCTGACGCGCGAGGCCCGCGCCGCCAATGTGCAGGGCGCGTTCAGACTCGCCCGCGATGCTGGACCGCAGGTGTCGGGTGCCCGCGTGCTGCTGGTGGACGACGTGCTGACATCCGGGGCGACGCTGAACGCGGCCGCCCGGGTTCTGCTGCGCGCAGGCGCGACCCGCGTCGACGTGCTCACCTTTGCGCGGGTTGTGACGGGGCCGTGACAGGCCGTATAAGGATGCCGATCAACAAGGACCAGACCATGCAGTCCGTGACCATCTACACCAAGGCGACTTGCGGCTATTGCCAGCGCGCCAAGATGCTCCTCACCCGGAAGAACGTGCCCTTCACCGAAATCCCCGTCGATGGCGATGCCACAAGGCAGCAGGAAATGAGCCAGCGCGCGGGCGGCGGCTGGACCGTCCCGCAGATCTTCATCGGCGCGCAGCATATCGGCGGCAGCGACGACCTCCATGCCCTGGAGCGCGCGGGCAAGCTCGACGCGCTCCTGAACGCTTGACCGGCACATGATCAAATACACCCTCGTCTGCGACGCCTCGCACGAATTTGAGAGCTGGTTTCCCGGCAGCGAATCCTATGAGGAGCAGGCGCGGCGCGGGTTCGTGGAATGCCCTTTGTGCCAGTCCACCAAAGTGTCGAAGGCGATCATGGCACCCCATGTCGCCCGCAAGGATCGCGACGCGGTGCCCGCCCTCGCATCGGTGCCAGCCGTGCCAGCCGTCGCAAGCCCGGCGCAGCCGGTCGCCCTGCTTGATGAAAAGCAACAGCACCTGCGCGCCATGATCCGCGATCTGCACGAAAAGATCGTCGCCTCCAGCGATGACGTCGGCACCTCCTTCCCCGAGGAAGCCCGCAAGATGCACGATGGCGAGACACCGCTCCGCTCGATTCGCGGCAAGGCCAGCTTCGAGGAGGCGCGGTCCCTGCTGGACGAGGGCATCCCGGTCATGCCGATCCCCGATCTTCCTGAAGAGCGGAACTGACACATGAAACGTCCCGTCTTCCACAGCGCCGCGACGGCCCCCAGCGTCGCGGTGTTCTCCTTTCAGGAAATCATCGGCGACGGCTTCTACAAACTGCCAGTCCTGCGCAGGCTGCGCGCCGCCTTTCCGGTGGCAAGGATCACCTGGATCACCACGCATGATACGGTCTTCGCGCACAAGCTGGCGCCCCTGACAAAGGGCCTGATCGACGAATTTCGCGAGCACAGCGGCATTGGCAACAGCGCCGCGGGCATGATCATGCCCTTGCCCTTCTGCGAGCCGTTCTCGCTCATCATCGACACGCAAAGCGTGGTGTTTCGGACCTTGACGCTACGGCGCCTGCCGCATGGAGCCTTCGTCTCGCCTGCCGCCAAATTCCTGCTCTCGGACTTCAAGCCCGGCCGGGACCGCGTGCGGCCCCGCCACATGGTCGACCGCCTGAACGAGTTGATCGAGCTTGCCGCCGGCCCGGTGAGGACCGAGCTGCCGCCCATCTTTGTTCCCGCCGATCTCGTCGCGCGCGCCACGCTGGCCCTGCCCGAAGGTCCCCGTTACATCGCGCTGGCACCGGGTGCCGGCAATCGCGTGAAATGCTGGCCACTCGACAATTTTATCGCGCTGGCGCAAGCGCTGCAGGCGCAGGGCTATACGCCCGCCTTCGTGATCGGCCCGAACGAGACGGAATGGGTCGCGCCCTTGCGCGCGGCAGTGCCCGGAGCGCTGTTTCCCGAACAGGCCACATGCTGGGAGCCGGGCTTCTCGCCCCTGCGCACAATGGCCATTGCAGGGCGCTGCGCGGCGGCGGTCGCCAATGATGCGGGCGTCAGCCACATGTTCGGTGCCGCCGACATTCCGCTGCTGACGCTCTATGGTCCCACTGATTCGGAAAAATTCCGGCCGCGCGTCACCCATGGACGCGTGCTGCGCGCCAGCGATTATGGCTCGCAGGAAACACGCGCCATTCCGCTCGATGCGGTGCTGGCCAACCTGAACATGCTGCTCGAAGGGCGGACTTGATGGATCTGGCTGCCTATACGCATGTCTACGGCGCACCGCCGGTCGAGCTTGTCGGCGAGGTTGCGGGGCTTGCGCAGCTCTCGCCTTTCTTCCCCGGCGCGCTGGTGCTTGAGGAGACTGCCGCGCAATCGCTCGACGGATTGGTCATGCTGGCACCGCCCGGCACCATCGAGCGCCGCTACGCCCTCGCACTGGCCCTGCGCGCGCTGAAGCCCGGTGCCCCGCTCCTCGTGCTGGCGCCCAAGGACAAGGGCGGCTCGCGGCTGGCGCAGGATCTCACCGTGCTCGGCTGCACCTTTGAGGAAAGCGCGCGCCGCCACCATCGCCTCTGCCTGACGCAAGGGCCGGGCGATACCGACGCGCTCGCCACCGCCATCCATGAGGGCGCGCCGCGACTGGACGCGACGCAGGGCCTGTGGACGCAGCCCGGCGTGTTCAGCTGGAACCGCATCGACCCCGGCAGTGCGCTGCTCATCGCCAACATGCCACCGCTGGCGGGCCGTGGCGCGGATCTCGGCTGCGGGCTGGGCGTGCTGTCACACGCCGCGCTCGCCTCGCCGAAAGTCAAAAGCCTGCTGATGATCGACCTCGACGGTCGCGCCATCGCCTGCGCCAAGCGCAATGTGGCTGACGAACGCGCCAGCTTCATGTGGTGCGACGCGCGCAAGATTCCCAAAACCCTGCAGACCAATGCGCTCGACTTCATCGTCATGAATCCGCCCTTCCACGAGAGCGGCCATGAAAACCAGTCGCTCGGCCAAAGCTTCATCCAGTCCGCCGCCGCCATGCTGCGCACGGGGGGCATGTTGTGGCTCACCGCCAACCGCCACCTGCCCTATGAGCCGATCCTGAAACCGCTGTTCAAGCGCGCGACGCTGATCAAGGAGGCCGGCGGCTTCAAGATCTACCAGGCGCAGAAGTGAGCAAGACACCAACCCTGCGGCTCGACCGTTTGCTCGCCAATCTCGGCTATGGCTCGCGCCGCGAGATCCAGATGCTGGTCAACCGCAGCTGTTTCCGGCTCGACGGCGAAGTGCTGCGCAAGGTCGACCAGAAGATGGCGCTGACGGCCGACCTGTGCGACCGCCTGCAATATTTCCGCGAGCCGCTCGATCCCCTGCCGGGCCTTGTGGTGATGATGAACAAGCCGCTCGGCGCGACCTGTTCGCACAATGAGGCGGGCGATCTCGTCTACCGCCTGCTGCCCGAGCGCTGGCAGAAGCGCGAGCCCAAAATCTCCAGCGTCGGGCGCCTCGACAAGGACACGACGGGCCTCTTGCTGCTCACCGACGACGGCGACTGGCTGCATCAGGTGATCTCGCCCAAGCGCGACGTGCCCAAACGCTACCGCGCGACGCTGGCCCGCGATCTGCGCGGCGACGAGGGCGTGCTGTTTGCGTCAGGCAAGCTGCAGCTCGAAAGCGAAAAGACACCCTGTTTGCCGGCCTCTCTGGAGGTTGTGTCGGCGCGCGAGGCGGTGCTGACGCTGACAGAGGGCCGCTACCACCAGGTGCGCCGCATGTTTGCGGCGGCGGGCAACCACGTGACCGCGCTGCACCGGCTGTCGGTGGGCGGGCTGGCGTTGCCGGAGGATCTGGCGCCGGGGGCGTTTCGGGTGTTGGGTGAGGGTGAGAAGGCAGCGGTGATGGGGTAGGTTCCTGTATTGCGTCTCTCAGTCACGCGGCAAAGGGCTCAC
>CAIWVR010000434.1 GCA_903916165.1 uncultured Hyphomicrobiales bacterium
AAAATCACCGCAGGGATCAAGGCGTCCTTCGATCCCGATGCGATCCTCAATCCCGGCCGCATGTATGCGGGGGTGTGACAGATGCAGACCAATTTCTCGGCGGAGCAACTCGAAGATCCGCACAACAAATCGTCGGAGAAGATCCTCCGCACCTGCGTCCATTGCGGCTTTTGCACCGCGACCTGCCCGACCTACCTGCTGCTGGGCGATGAACTCGACAGCCCGCGCGGTCGCATCTACCTGATCAAGGACATGCTGGAGACCGGCAAGCCCGCAACGGCTGAGGTGGTGAAGCACATCGACCGCTGCCTGTCGTGCCTGTCATGCATGACGACCTGCCCGTCGGGCGTGAGCTACATGCATCTCGTCGATCATGCGCGCGCCTATATCGAGCAGACCTACAGGCGCCCGCTGCCCGACCGGCTGCTGCGTGCCGTGCTGCGCCTCGTGCTGCCGCATCGCGAGCGGTTCCGGCTGGCGCTTGTCGGGGCACTGCTGATGAAGCCGCTGCGGCCGCTGCTGGCGCGCGTGCCCGTGCTTGGAGCGCGGCTCGCCGCCATGATCGACCTCGCCCCGGCTCATTTTCCCGCGCGCGTCGCGCGCGAGATTGTGCCGTTCGAAGGCGCGCGGCGCGGCCGCGTGGTCATTCTGGAAGGCTGCGCGCAGCCGGTGCTCAAGCCCTCGATCAATGCCGCCGCGCGACGGCTCCTGGCCCGCCACGGCGTCGAGACCATCGACGTGAAGGGGGAGGGCTGCTGCGGCGCGCTGGTCCATCACATGGGCCGCGAGCAGGACGCGCATCGATTCGCGAAGGCCAATATCGACCGCTGGATCGCGGAAATGGACGGCGAGGGGCTCGATGCCATCGTCATGACGGCGTCCGGCTGCGGGACCACGGTCAAGGATTATGGCTTCATGCTGCGCGACGATCCAGATTATGCCGACAAGGCGAAACGGGTCAGCGCGGCAGCCCGCGACATCACCGAATATCTGGTGTCTCTCAACTTGCCCGCGCCGACGCGGGCGACTGGGCAGACCATCGCCTATCACTCGGCCTGCTCGATGCAGCACGGCCAGCAGATCCGCGACGAGCCAAAGAAGTTATTGAAATCAGCAGGCTTTGTCGTGAAGGATGTGCCCGAGGGCCATATCTGCTGCGGGTCGGCCGGCACCTATAACATGCTGCAACCGGAAATTGCCGGTCAATTGAAGGCGCGCAAGCTCGCCAATATCGCCCGCACGCATCCGCAAGCCGTGGCCACCGGAAATATCGGCTGCATGACGCAATTGTCGGCAGGTTCGTCCCTTCCATTTGTGCATAGTGTTGAGCTTCTGGACTGGGCTTATGGCGGTCCGTTGCCGGAGGCTCTTGCGCAGAGCGATTTCATCCAGCAACCTGTGCAAATGACGGCAGCGCAATAGGAGACGTGCTGATGGCAAAGGCGATGACAAAGAAGGCGACAGGCAAGGCTCCCGCGAAGACGATGGCCGGCGCGACCAAGGTGGTGGCGAAGACGTCCGCGAGCAAGAAAACAGCTGGCAAAAAGGTTGCTGCCAAGAAGGCTCCAGCCAAGAAGGTCGCTGCCAAGAAGGTCGCTGTGAAGAAAGTCCCGGCGAAAAAAGCCGCGGTCAAGAAACAGCCTGCGAAGACGTCCGCCGTCACCAAGGCTCCAGCCAAGAAGGCACCTGCCAAGAAGACCGCTGCCAAGAAAACTGCTGCCAAAAAGACGACCGCGAAGAAGACCGTCGCGAAGAAAGCACCGGCCAGCAAGGCTGCTGTGAAGAAGACCGCCGCCAGGAAAGCTCCTGCGAAAGCCCCCGCGAAAAAGTCTGTCGCGCGCAAGGCTCCCGCAACGTCAGCAGTGGTGACATCCGCGCAGCCGACGACCGCCGCGCAGGCCAATGCGCCGCGCTCGTCGCGCAAGGCATCGCGTCCGTCCCGCGTCCGCGTGGAAAAACGCGATCCGGCCACGCCGGTGGCGCGAAAGGTCACAATCCGCACGGCCGTCTCGAAGCCGACCACGCCGCGCAAGAAAAAGGCTGATGTCCCGGCACCCCAGACCGATGCCGTTGTGGCGCCCGCCGGGTCCGATGTGCCGATCGTCGCTGAAACGGCGGCCACGACGGCTGCCTTGGATGAGACTGCCGGGGCTCCCGATGCGCCGGGCACGGGCGATGAGCAAATGACGTCAGGCACCCGCCCGCAGTTTTGAAAGACGCAGGCGAGCGCATCCGGTAGCCACCTGGCAGGACGCCCTTGTCGCTCTGTTCCGCCTTGTCCTCACGCAATTCGCGCTTGCTCTGGCGCAATTGCGTGGTGGCTTTTTTGAGTACCTGACGGAAGGCCAGCAGCAGGCTCCTGGCGCTGGCCTTCGTCCTCACCATCGGCACCCGCCCATCCGGATGTTGACGCTGCACGCGTGGCCGATGTCGCGGTGGTTGCTTGCGAGAATGATGATGTGAGCGCCGTCATTCATTGCTGCGAGACAGCCGAGCCCCCGGGCAGGCCTGAGGCGACACATTCACCCGTCATTGATTCGCGCCGCTCGCAATGGCGGGACCAGGGTGGTGGCCCACGCATTTGTGATGCTGCTTTTGCTCAACGGCAGGCCTTCAACAGGCTGGCCCGCATCCCCATATCTGCATCACCGGCGTGAGCCGTGACAGAGGATCCTCCGATGACCCCCGATGAACGCAAATTGCTTTCTGAATTGTTCGACCGTGTGCAGACCGCTTCCGCCAACCGGCGCGATCCGGAGGCCGAGTCTTTCATCGCGGAGAATGTCCGCACCCAGCCCTATGCGCCCTATCTTCTGGCGCAGGCCGTGATCGTGCAGGAAGAGGGGTTGAAGACTGCAGCCTCGCGCATCGAGCAGCTCGAGCGCGAACTGGCCGAGGCCAGGGCGCAGCCGGCAGCCGGCGGGTCCTTTCTGGGCTCGATGTTTGGCGGCGGTGCCCGCGCGCCGGTGCCCGCGCCGCAGCCGCAGGCGAGCCCATGGGGCTCCCAGCGCGGCGGCTCGGTGCCCTCTGTCAGCCCGCAGCAGTCTGGCGGCTGGGGCGCACAGGCGATGCAGCAGCAGGCACCGCAGGGCGGCTCCTTTCTGAAGAATGCGCTGGGCACTGCCGCAGGCGTGGCGGGGGGCATGATGCTCGCCAATTCGCTGTCGGGTCTCTTTTCCGGCCATAATAACGCGCATGGCATCGCCGGCGATACGGCGGGGGGGACTGGCGCAGGCGCAGGCGCGGCCTCGTCCCTGGCCTCGCATGACGACAGCGCCATCGCGGGCGGTATTTTCGACAACAAGACGTCCGACCGCAGCGCGGAACCCGCTCCGCAACAGGCCTCCTATGACGATGGCGGCGGCTGGGGGTCTGGTGGCGACGACAGCTCCGACGCCTGATCCGTTCAGGGCCGCCTTCGGGCGGCCCTTTTCTGTTGTCCAGACCATCGGGCAAGGCGCGCCGTGCGCAGCCCTGCCATGTCGAAGGCCAGCGCCAATGCGCCATAAACCGCAGCCCCGGCGAGTGTCTGCGTGAGCAGGGCGGTGACGCCCGGTTCCATCGCCGCGCGCAGGGGCGCGACGGCACCGATCATCGCCAGCGTCGCAGTCAGTATGCCGATCATATCGCGCAGGCGCGGCCAATGCGGCTTGGCCAGAGGTAAAAGCGCGACGAGAGTCACGAAGCCTGCGACCAGCGCGCCAGTCTGCGCCAGCGCCAGCCGGTCGAGCGACCAGTCGCGGGGCGGCAGGAAAAGCAGGACAGCATCGGTCACACAGGCGACGGCGGCGGCGGCGATCACCGGCCAGGTCCGCCGGGCGATCTGGAAAGCGGGGGCAAGCGCAAAGGTCATCAGGCCATAGGCGGCCAGCCCCGGCAGCAGCAGCGACAGCGCGCTGGAGAAGGCACCGCGGAAGTCGGTCGGCACGATCAGCGCCTCGAAACTCGGCAGCACCAGCCAGACGCCCGCCAGCGCGGGCAGCAGGATGGCGGCCATGACCGTCATGTTCTGCGCAATCTGCGCACGGCCCTGCGTCTCGCCCTGATGTTCATCGGCCCGCACGGCCAGCTGGAACAGCAGCTGGTCCATGGCAAAGCCGATGGTCATCACGAGCCGCAGGCCAATGTCCTGGGCCAGAGACAAGTGTCCCGCGTCCGCAAAGCCCGAGGCCTGCGCGCCCAAAGCCCGGTTGGCGAGCGGGATCATCGCAAACAGCAGCAGCGAGGCCGACAGCGGCAGGCCATAGGCCAGGCTTTCATGCAGCACGGCGGCGCGGGGCCGGGTCTGGCCGACCTGCGGATCGTGCAGGACTCGGCCGAGCAGCAGGGCGGACAGGCCGAGGCTCAGACTCGTCCCCGCCAGCGTGACCGCGGCCGAGCCGGTCCACCACGCGAGACCGGCGGTCAGCGCGAGAGACAGCGCATTTTTCACAAGGATCAGCCCGGCATAGCCCTTGTCATGAAAGCGGGCGCGCAGCAGGGCGAGGCGATATTCGAAGGCGCCATTGGCGGCCGCGAAGGCGAGCGCCCAGAAGACGAGGGTAGGGGTGGCGTCGAGCGTCTGCGCCATGGCGGCACCGGCGAGGCCGGCCAGAGTGACGAGACCCGACAGGACCCAGAGGGCGCGGTCGAGGCTGGCGCGCCATTCCGGCCGGGTGACCCGCACCGTTTCGGAGTAAAAACGCGCCGCGGCGAGCCGCAGCCAGCCAAACAAAGCGAGCTGCACCAGCCCGCCCGCGCCGATGGCCACAGCAAAGCGCCCGAAGGACTCGGGCCCAAGAAAGCTCGCGACAATCAGCCCGATCATAAAATTGACAAGCAGATTGAATAGGTTGGTCAGAATGATCAGCACCGGCCCCTCGCGCGTCCCGCGCCCGTCTTGTCGCATATTCTCCATGCAGACGGACAGCCATGCGTTGGCATCCGATTAACCAAGGATTTTTTTGCCGCGGCTGCGTCTTGACGCCGGACAGGGCCGCCCCTATCTCAGGAGCGCCCTGTTAGCACTCCTATCAGGTGAGTGCTAACACACTATACGCTCCATGCTGTGTCGAGGCGGCCGGATTGCCCGGCCCCTCCAGCCGAAGGAAGAAGAGACATGAAGTTCCGTCCCCTGCACGACCGCGTCGTCGTCAAGCGCCTTGAAGGCGAAGAGAAGACGAAGGGTGGTATCATCATCCCCGACACTGCCAAGGAAAAGCCCCAGGAGGGCCAGGTTGTGGCCGTCGGCCCCGGCTCGCGCGATGACAGCGGCAAGCTGATCGCGCTGGACGTCAAGGCTGGCGATCGCGTCCTGTTCGGCAAGTGGTCGGGCACCGAAGTCAAGATCGACGGTCAGGACCTCCTGATCATGAAGGAAAGCGACATCATGGGCGTCGTCGGCAAGTAAGCCACGAGCCCCGTTCGCTGATCCCATCCCAGATTTAACGAACCCCATCGGTTCAGGAGTTTTAACATGGCTGCCAAAGACGTTCGTTTTTCGTCCGACGCGCGCGACCGCATGCTGCGCGGCGTCGACATTCTCGCCAATGCCGTCAAGGTGACGCTCGGCCCCAAGGGTCGTAACGTCGTCATCGACAAGTCCTTCGGCGCGCCCCGCATCACCAAGGACGGTGTGACGGTCGCCAAGGAAATCGAGCTTGAGGACAAGTTCGAGAACATGGGCGCGCAGATGGTGCGCGAAGTGGCCTCGAAGACCAACGACACCGCCGGCGACGGCACGACGACCGCGACGGTTCTGGCCCAGGCCATCGTCAAGGAAGGCGTCAAATACGTCACCTCGGGCATGAACCCGATGGACCTGAAGCGCGGCATCGACCTCGCGGTCAAGGAAGCCGTGGCCGACATCCAGAAGCGCGCCAAGAAGATCAAGTCTTCGGAAGAAGTCGCCCAGGTCGGCACGATTTCGTCCAACGGCGACAAGTCGATTGGCGAAATGATCGCCAAGGCGATGCAGAAGGTCGGCAATGAAGGCGTCATCACGGTGGAAGAGGCCAAGAGCCTCGAGACTGAACTCGACGTCGTCGAAGGCATGCAGTTCGACCGTGGCTATCTCTCGCCTTATTTCATCACCAATGCCGAGAAGATGATCGCCGAGCTCGACGACCCCTACATCCTCATCTTCGAGAAGAAGCTCTCGTCGCTGCAGGCCATGTTGCCGGTTCTCGAAGCCGTCGTGCAGACCGGCAAGCCGCTCGTCATCATCGCTGAAGACGTCGAAGGTGAGGCTCTGGCCACGCTCGTCGTCAACAAGCTGCGTGGTGGCCTCAAGGTTGCCGCCGTCAAGGCTCCGGGCTTCGGCGATCGCCGCAAGGCCATGCTGGAAGACATCGCGATCCTGACCTCTGGCCAGATGATCTCCGAAGACCTCGGCATCAAGCTCGAGAACGTGACCCTGCCGATGCTCGGCCGCGCCAAGCGCGTCCGCATCGACAAGGAAAACACCACGATCATCGACGGCGCCGGCAAGAAGAAGGACATCGAAGGCCGGATCGCCCAGATCAAGGCCCAGATCGAAGAGACCACCTCTGACTACGACCGTGAGAAGCTCCAGGAGCGTCTCGCCAAGCTCGCTGGCGGCGTCGCGGTGATCCGCGTCGGCGGTGCGACGGAAGTCGAAGTCAAGGAGAAGAAGGACCGCGTGGACGACGCGCTGAACGCCACCCGCGCTGCGGTGGAAGAAGGCATCGTCCCGGGCGGCGGCACCGCGCTCCTGCGCGCCCGCGTTGCCGTGGGCAAGCTTCACAGCGACAACCCGGATGTCATGGCTGGCATCAAGATCGTCCTCAAGGCACTTGAGGCCCCGATCCGCCAGATCGTCGACAATGCCGGCGTCGAAGGCTCGATCGTCATCAACAAGATCGGCGAGAACAAGTCGCAGACCTTCGGCTTCAACGCCCAGACGGAAGAATATGTCGACATGATCGAAGCCGGGATCGTCGATCCCGCCAAGGTCGTCCGCACGGCTCTCCAGGACGCTGCCTCGGTGGCTTCCCTGCTGATCACGACGGAAGCGATGATTGCTGACGCCCCGAAGGACAAGTCCTCCATGCCGGCAATGCCGGGCGGTGGCGGCATGGGCGGCATGGACTTCTAAGAAGTCCAGCCGACCAGGATCAAACATGGTCCAAGCCGGGCAGGCCCGGCTTGGATCTCCAAAGGTCGACTAAAGTCAGGGAGGGTCGCCGGTTGGCGGCCCTTTCGCATTCCGTTAGGATGTTTGTAACAAGGGGAGTGTGACTGCGAAGGCACATCGGGATTTGATTCGGCCAAGCCATTTCAATAGGTTCGGCAGTGTCATATGATCGAAGCCGCGCAAGTTGCCGCGACACGGGGGGCGGTTGCAGGCGTTTCAGACACGCAGGCTTGTTTGCGTGTTTCAAACGTGTAGCCGGTAGGGTCATGTCTCACAGAACCACCACCAGGGCAGATCTCCTTGAGGCCGTCTACGGAACCTGTCCGGGACTTTCGCGCGCCCAGGCGCGCGATGTCGTCGAACAGGCGCTGGACGAGATCTGCCATGCGCTGGTGCGCGGCGAGACCGTCAAGCTGCGCTCTTTCGGTGCCTTCAGCGTGCGCGCCAAACGCGCCCGCGTCGGGCGTAACCCCAAGACCGGCGAGGAATATCCGATCACCGCGCGTCGCGTATTGACGTTTCGTCCATCGCCACGCCTGATCGCCGCCGTCAATGGCGAGGAAAACCTGGAAGACGAGCCGGTTCTCGGCCGCATCTTGTCGCGCATCTCCGTCTGAGGTCCCATCCATTATCGTCATTGCGAGGAGCGCAGCGACGCGGCAATCCATCTCTGGCACCCGCGGCTGAATGCGGCAAAAGATGGATTGCTTCGCTCCGCTCGCAATGACGAACGATCATCGCCTCACCTCGGGCACGCACGCGTGTGATCCGGCGTTTGCGCTCGCCCGTGTTATGATTTGCATCTGCGTCGTCGATTGAAAGATCACTCCATGAAAGCGCTCTCCCTCGCCGTCCTCGCCTTCGCCGTCCTGAGCCTCGGGCTCGGGGCCGCCGGCAAATTCGACGGCGGTCTGCTGCTGGGCACCGCTTGCCTCATCTGCGCGGTCTCGACCTTCCGCTCGCAGAAGATCTCCAGCTTCCTGAAGATCTTTGTCGCAATCTTTGCGAGCGAGACGGTGATTTTCGGCTTGATCGTCATGGCGATCAAGCTTGGCTTCTGGCCCGAGTGGGCGCGTGACTATGTCATTCCCGACAGCCTGCCCTT
The DNA here is from genome assembly GCA_903916165.1 of uncultured Hyphomicrobiales bacterium. Lineage (GTDB taxonomy): Bacteria > Pseudomonadota > Alphaproteobacteria > Rhizobiales > Beijerinckiaceae > Terripilifer. The sequence goes on from CAIWVR010000434.1 coordinate 8,241, forward strand.
GACGGTCGCCGTGTTCGGCATTCTCGTGGAGGCGGTCTCTCATCTCGCCGTCGTGCGCGCGATCACGAGCATTGCCGACCGTTATTTCGAAAATGATGACATGGGCTCCGCCCGCATCTGGCCGCTCGCCCGCTTCATGGCGAAGGAACGCCGCGTCGCCATCGCGATGGTCGCGTTTCTCGTGGTCGTCAACCAGGCGCAGGTCGCAATTTCGGTGCGCCTGTCGTTCTTCAACCGCGACTGGTTCAACGCTATCCAGGCGCGCGAGGAAGCGACCTTCTGGAACCTGCTGCTGTGGGTATTCACACCTTGGGCGTTCATTTACGTCGCCAGCGCGATCATCGAATTTGTCGTCCAGTCGATGCTCATCATCCGCTGGCGCAACTGGCTGACGAGCCATTACATCGCCCGCTGGCTCGACGGCAATACGCATTACCGCATGAGCCTGCTCAATGCCGATGCCGACAATCCCGACCAGCGCATCGCCGAGGACGTCAACCGCTTCATCGACGGCGGCAACGTCGGCTATGGCATCTACTCCTATTCGATCCTGCTGATCTCGACATTGTCGTCGCTGGTGTCCTTCTCGATCGTGCTGTGGGGCCTTTCGGAAAACTTCACGATCCCCTACACGAACACGAGCATTCCGGGCTTTCTGTTCTGGGTTGCGCTGGCCTATGCGGCGCTCGGCACCGCGATCACCCACTGGATCGGCCGTCCCCTCGTCGCGCTCTATTTTGCGCGCCAGCGCTATGAGGCCGATTTCCGCTTCTCGCTTGCGCGTTTGCGCGAATATGCCGAACAGGTCGCCCTGCTCGGCGGCGAGCGCGCCGAGCAATCGTCCCTGCGCGCCCGCTTCGGGGCCATCATCGGGAATTATCTTTCCATCGTGCAGCGTCGCAAGCAGCTCATGGCTTTCACGGCCACCTATGGCCAGATCAGCCCGATCATTCCCTATATTTTCACGGCCCCTTTCTATTTCGCACAGAAGATCCAGCTCGGCGTGATGACGCAGACCGCTGGTGCCTTCGGGCGTGTCGAGGGTGCGCTGACCTTCTTCGTCAATTATTATTCGTCGCTGGCCGACTTCAAGGCGGTGCTCGACCGCCTGACCTCGTTCGACACCGCCATCGACACCGCGCGCAATCTCGACGCCGCGCCACCGCGCATCGAGGTGACGAGCCACGCGCTGACCGATATTGAAATTGGCCGCCTTGACGTGCGCCTGCCCGATGGCCGCCATGTGATCGGCACGGAGGGCGTGGTCTTCACAGCCGGCCAATCCGTGCTGTTGACCGGGCCTTCAGGCTCAGGCAAGTCGACGCTGTTTCGCGTGATCTCGGGCGTCTGGCCGTTCGGGCAGGGCGACGTGCGCACGCCGGAGGGCAAGACGCTTCTGCTGCTGCCGCAAAAGCCCTACCTGCCGCAGGGCGCTCTTCGCCAGGCCGTCACCTATCCCAATGTGAGTGCGGATTTCAGCGATGCGCAGATCCAGGAGGCGCTGATCGCCGCGCGTCTGCCGCTGCTGGCGCAACGCATCGACGAGGAGGGCGTCTGGTCGCAGCGCCTGTCGGGGGGAGAACAGCAACGTCTCGCCATCGCGCGCGCGCTGCTGGCCAAGCCCGACTGGCTGCTGCTGGATGAGGCGACCGCGGCGCTGGATGAAAATCTCGAAGCGGAGATTTACGCCGTCATCGCCGAAAAGCTGCCCGATACGACGGTGATCTCGATTGGCCACCGCTCGACGCTGCTGGCCTTCCACAGCCGCCGCATCAACATGCAAAAGCGTGGTGAGAGTTTCGCACCGGTCGATGCGGCTGACTGAAGATGAGGCGCGCGCGGTGCCTCTAAAAGCCGCGCGCGAAGGAGAGCGAGCCCGAGGCACCCTTCACTTCCAGCATGCCGTTGACGAGATCCCAGCCGGAGCGGTTGTGCAGCGTCACGAGATAGGTGCGCTCAAAAGCCATTTTTGCGGCATCGCACTGCTTCTTGGTCAGGGCGACGGGACCGACCGCGAAGCGCTGGTTGCGCACCGGCCACATGGTTGCCGACCAAGTGTTGCAGCCAGAGAAGCCAGAGCCGCGAAACTGCCCGTCGATCGTCAGGGTCGCCTCCATGCCGGCAGGCAGTGTCTTGCCGTTTATGGCGCGCAGCGTCCAGTTGGAATCTTTCGGAAACGTCTTCTCTTCCTTCTGCTGGGCAGCCGCCGGCCTTGCGGCTTGCTGTGCGAAGGCAGAGCTGGAAACAGCGAGGCCCGAAAGGCCGAGGGCGAGGAACAGCGCACCGCGATGGAACATGATCGATTCTTCTCCAGAAACACTGTCAAGATAGGCGGGCGCGCGTGCCACCGCAACGCCGGGCCGCGCTCAGTGTCGCGCAGCGAGTTTGAGGTTGTTGTGTAAGCACCGCCCCGAGCATCCAAGGCTTGCTCAGGCGTGGCGCGCTGGGTGATCAACGGCTAAAATAAAGCGACCCCCGCCTTTGGGGCGAGGGTCGATCGATAATCAGGGCCGAATGGTTACGGCGAACGAGATCAAAATGCCACTTTGGGGCTCAAAAGTCAAGAATCAGAGATGCGATCCGAGACGGCCGAGCCCAAGTGCGTTCAGCATCGCCACCTGACACGCGCGCCGATCTGTCGCGTTAAGAGGGGTACGAGATAATGATCCCTTCACCTTCAGGCGATCAAGGCGAGCCAATGAGACAGCTATCAGCATGTCTCCTTTGAGCCAAGAGTCTCGACCAATGAAGGGATAGCGCCCGGCAGGAATGAAGTAATGGTAGGATTTGACAGGTGCTGGCGGCAGGGTTGAAAGCGGTGCGACAACGATCAGGTCATTGGCGGCGTTAGAGTTTATCACAACGACGTGCCGACGCTTGTGCATCTCCGGCCGAACTGACACCGGAGGAGCGTTCAATGGGAACGTCTCCGGATCACGGGGATCCGGGCCGAACTCGCAAAGCAGAATGTCCCCTGAAGCGGGTCGGAAGGTGATCGGCATTTGAAATCATTCCAGCAATTGATCCGCGCCACTGCAATGCTACGTGGTCGCGGCTGAGCCTCAGCTGTGACGGCTGAGCACTTCCTTCACGGCGGTCAGCAGATCGGCTTCCGGTGCCGAGAACTGGGCGCGCGCGCGCAGTTCAAGATAGTCGGCGCGATCCTTGGTTGAAGCCGCGAGTTCCGCGCCAAGCACAAGATCGCGAATTGAAATCTCGCCCTTGTCGCGCTCGTTGGAGCCCTGGATCACGGCGCAGACCGACCGGCGCTTGTCGGCATATTTCATCTGGGCGTTCATGCCCGCCGCGCCGAGATAGAGTTCGGCGCGAATGCCGGCGGCGCGCAATTGCGCGACAAAGCCCTGATAGCGGGCCATTTCCGCACGATCCAGCACGAGCACGACCACGGGACCGCGCGCCGCATCGCCACGTGCGATGGGGCTGCCGATGGCGGTCAGTGCCGCCAGCAGGCGC
>CAIWVR010000435.1 GCA_903916165.1 uncultured Hyphomicrobiales bacterium
CGGTGCTCATCGTCATCGGCGCGGTGCTCGTGCATTTCGTGCGGCCTGACCCGAAGGAGATCGGCCAGAACCTCGGGGCCTATTATCCGGGCTATGTCGAGCCGCCGCACCCTGCCGGCAAGGCGACCGACTTTTCCACCATGGGCCTGCTGCGCCATCCGCCGACCCGGCTCGCCATCGCCTGCAATGCGGCGGGCCAGGGCAATATGTCGATCGTCATGGTGCTGACCTCGCTGGTGCTCGCCCATCACGGCCATTCGCTCACGGCAATCGCCTGGGCGCATCTGTTTCACTCGGCGGGCATGTTCGCCTTCTCGATTCCCATCGGAAAGCTCTGCGACCGCATCGGGCGGGGGCGCGTCATGTATCCGGGCGTGGTGATGACCATTGCGGGTGCCGCGCTGGTGGGCCTGACGACGGGCTATGTCGCCATCACTTTCGGCACCTTTCTTGTTGGTCTCGGCTGGGCTGCGTCCAATGTCGCCTCGACCGCGCTGCTCGCCGATGAGGTCGAGACCGGGGCGCGCGGCCGCGCCATCGGCACCAATGATTCCTTCGCCGGCGGCACCAGTCTCGTGCTGTCGCTGATCACCGGCCCGCTGGTGAGTTACGCCGGCCTGCCCGCCGCGGGCCTGTTTGCCGCCTGCGTCGCCGCCGTGCCGCTGCTCATGGCGCTTGCCGTGCGCCTGTCCGCCAGCAAGGCGGCCGCGCCACGCCAGGCATGAACCCGGTCGCCGCGCTGCCGGTCGCACTGCCTTGGCGGCACGCCGTGCTGGCGATTGTCGTCATGGCGATCTGGGGCTCGAATTTCGTGGTGATGAAGACGGGGTTGGCACATTTGCCGCCGCTGTTCTTCGCGGCTCTGCGGTTTCTCTTCGTCGTGGTGCCGGTCATTTTCTTCGTGAGGCGCCCTGCCGTGCGCTGGCGCGATCTGGCCGCCTATGGCGTGCTGATCGGCGTCGGCCAGTTCGGAATCCTGTTCTTCGCGCTCGACGGGCTGATCTCGCCGGGCCTCGCCTCGCTCGTCATCCAGACGCAGGTGGTCTTCACCATTGGCCTGTCGATGGCGCTCAGCGGCGAGCGATTGGTGCCGCTGCAATGGCTGGCGCTGGCGCTAGCCGCCGCCGGACTCGTCGTGATCGCCTCGCACACCGATGCGAAGACCAGTGTCACGGGGCTGCTGCTCACGCTGGCGGCTGCGGCGAGCTGGGCCTGCGCCAATTTCGTCGCACGGCGCGCCGGCCGCGTGGACATGCTGGCCTATGTGGTGTGGTCGGCGCTGTTTGCTGTGCCGCCGCTCTTCGTGCTGGCCTTCATCGCCGAAGGGTCGGAGGCCATGCTGCGCGGGGTGCAGGAAGCGGACACCGCGACCTGGGGCGCGCTGGCCTGGCAGAGCATCGGCAATTCACTGTTTGGCTATGCGGCCTGGGGCTGGCTGCTGGCGCGCCACCCCGCCACGCTGGTGTCGCCCATGGCGCTGCTGGTGCCCGTGTTCGGCCTGGGCTCGTCCGCCTTGTTTCTCGGCGAGGACCTGCCAGCCTGGAAGATCGCTGCGGCGCTGCTGGTGCTGGGCGGGCTCGCGCTGAATCTGGCCGCGCCCTGGCTCCGGCGTCGCTAGGCGCGGATGCGGTGGCTCGA
>CAIWVR010000436.1 GCA_903916165.1 uncultured Hyphomicrobiales bacterium
ATGACGCGCTACGACGCCGAGCGCCTGCACCAGCTGATCGAGAACCACCTGCGCTATACGGGCTCGTCCCGTGCGAAGGATATTCTCGACAATTGGGAGGTCTTCAAGCCAAAATTCAGGAAGGTGATGCCGGTGGAATATCGCCGCGCTCTCGCCGAACTCATGTCACAAAATGAGCAGCCGATGGCTGCTGCGGGGGAGTAAAACCGGACGTCATGGCGGCGGAGGAGGCGCGATGAAGGTGAAATACGATCCGGAGGCCGATGCTGTCTTCCTGCGCCTGGCGGAAGGCGACATCGTCGACTCCGAGGAAATGCAACCGGGAATGATCGTGGACTTCGACGCCGACGGTAAAATCGTGGCGATCGAATTCCTGAATGCGAAAGAGCGGTTTTCGTCGGACACGATTGAGCAATTCAGCGCAGCCGCCTGAAGCGCGCGCGACAGAGGCAGGACTTGAACATGGGCAAGGTAACCGGATTTCTCGAGATCGATCGTCGCGACCGTCGCTATGCGCCGGCGTCCGACCGCATCCGTCATTACAAGGAAGTCGTGCTTCCGTTGTCGGAAGAAACGACGAAGGACCAGGCGGCGCGCTGCATGAATTGCGGCATTCCCTACTGCCACAACGGCTGTCCGGTGAACAACCAGATTCCGGACTGGAACGACCTCGTCTATCACGGCAATTGGGAAGAGGCGTCGCGCAACCTGCATTCGACGAATAATTTCCCCGAGTTCACGGGCCGCGTCTGCCCGGCCCCGTGTGAAGCCTCCTGCACCCTGAACATCTCGGATTCGCCCGTCACCATCAAGACGATCGAATGCGCGATCGTCGATCGCGCCTGGTCCGAGGGCTGGATCAAGCCTGAGGTGCCCTCGCACAAGACGGGCAAGAAGATCGCCGTCGTCGGCTCCGGCCCGGCCGGCCTTGCTGCCGCGCAGCAGCTCGCGCGCGTCGGGCACGATGTGCATTTGTTTGAAAAGAACGCACGCGCCGGCGGACTTCTTCGCTACGGTATTCCCGACTTCAAGATGGAAAAGCACCTCATCGACCGTCGCGTGAAGCAGATGGAAGGCGAGGGCGTGACCTTCCATTACAATGTCAATGTTGGCCTCGACCTGGCCCATGACAAGCTGCTCGACGGTTATGACGCTGTGGTGCTCTCGGGTGGCGCGGAAAAGCCGCGCGACCTGCCGATCCCGGGCCGGGAACTCGCCGGCGTGCATTTTGCGATGGATTTCCTGCCGCAGCAGAATCGCCGCGTCGGCAAGGAGCCGCTGCAGACCAATGCGCCCATCCTGGCGTCTGGCAAGCATGTCGTCGTCATCGGCGGCGGCGACACGGGCTCGGACTGTATCGGGACCTCGGTGCGCCAGGGCGCGCTGTCGGTGACGCAGCTCGAAATCATGCCCAAGCCCCCGGAGATGGAAAACAAGCTCCTGACCTGGCCTGACTGGCCGCTGAAACTGCGCACCTCATCCTCGCATGAGGAAGGGGCCGAGCGTGATTTCGCGGTCAATACGGCGGAGTTCATCGGCGAAAATGGTGCGGTCAAGGCGCTGGCCTGCGTGCGGGTCGACGGCAAGTTCCAGACGATCCCGGGCACCGGGTTCGAGATCAAGGCCGATCTCGTCCTGCTCGCCATGGGCTTTGTCGCACCGCTGCATGAGGGGTTGCTCGCGGGATTGGGCATCAAGCTCGACGCGCGCGGCAATGTCGCGGCCGACACGATCTCCTACAAGTCGTCATCGGAAAAGGTGTTTGCCTGCGGCGACATGCGTCGTGGCCAGTCGCTGGTCGTCTGGGCGATCCGCGAGGGCCGCCAGACCGCGCATTCGGTCGACAAATATCTGATGGGCGCAACCGTCCTGCCGCGCTGAGTCGCGGCTGGTGGTGAAAGGTCGGGCAGTACCCGGCCTTTCCTTTTGAAACAAGATTCACATCTCGGCCATTGTCTGCTACAATTTCTTCTATTCTAAGTAGGCAAAGCCGTGGCAAAGGTCGAGAAACAGGTCCAGGACGTCATTGAGCGGGCCGTTCGCAATGAGTTTGCGGGCGCTAGCCTCGTACGTCTCGACGTGAGCCGCGATCAGGATTTCGACGGCGATTCCATTTTCAACATTTTCGTTGTTCTGAATGACGAGTTTCGGCCTCGCCCGACTTCGTTGACCGATCTTATCAGAAATATCCGAAGCCATTTGGGTCATATCGACGAATCGGCCTTCCCGATGGTTCGTGTCGTGACCAAAAGAGATTCACAAGCCATCTTGAATGGATCACGCTGATCTTATTTCCGGCGCTCGTTACCTGATCCGACGTTCCGAGCTGAAGCCCAAGCAGGCGGATCTCCGACGCGCTCAGAGCGCGGCTTATTATGCGCTTTTCCATGTATAGGCGAGATGCGGTGCCGATTCATTGGTCGGCGGCCAAGGATCTGAACGAAGCAAACATGCCTGGCGCCAAGCCTATAGGGCGCTGGAACACGGCCACGCTAAAACCCAGTGCAAACAGTCGAGCGTGATCAAGAAATTTCCGAGCGAGGTCGAGGACTTCGCAAACCTTTTCGTCCTTATGCAAGGTCGAAGACACCGCGCCGATTATGACCCGCACTATCGCACGACGCGATCCGAGGTCACGGCAGACCTCGACGCGGTCAAGGCGGCGATAGATCAATTCACGACAGTCCAACCGAAAGACAAGCGAGCTTTCGCAACGTGGGTCCTGCTCAAGTCGAGGCCCTACGACTGAGCAAAAGGAATCCACCCCACCAAAAAAGACGGCCGCCGGTTTGCACCAGCGGCCCAAGTCTAGGGAGGAAACGCCCAAGGAGGGCATTGGCGACAACAAGGTCGTCGCGTGTGATCATCATGCATGTGCACTGCACAAAAAGCAAGTCGGACTGACCCATTTTTGGAACAGTGCGGCACCCTGTCGCAACCTTGATGCCAGATTTGTTGAAATGCAGGGCTTTTCTTCCATTGAAAAAGCGGTCCCGCAGGCCCTCGCGCCGCCCTGCAGGCTCCTGTATGTGTCACCCGGTGGTCGGTCAGGTGAGGGGAAGCATGATGGGTGCCGTCGATTTCGCGCGATTCGTTGACGAATTGGCCACGGCGTCTGGTGAGGTGATCCTGCCGTTTTTCCGGGGCCATTTTGGCGCCGAGGACAAGAACCAGGGCGGCACCTTCGATCCGGTGACCGAGGCCGACCGCGCCGCCGAGACGATTATGCGCCGCATGATCGAGGAGAATTTCGCCGAACACGGCATTATAGGCGAGGAATTCGGCGCGAAAAATGCGCAGGCCGAATATGTCTGGGTGCTCGATCCCATCGACGGCACCAAAAGCTTCATCTCCGGGCTTCCGGTCTGGGGCACGCTGATCGGCCTGCAACAGGGCGGGCGGCCCTGCTACGGCATGATGCACCAGCCCTTCACCCGCGAGCGCTTCTTTGGCGACGGACGCTCGGCGAGTTGGCGCGGCCTGGACAGTCGGGGCAAGGTCGTGGAGCGCAGGCTGCACACGCGCAGCTGCGCCGATCTCGGCCAGGCGACGCTGATGACGACCCACCCTTCGCTGCTCACCCCCGAGACCCGCGCGCCCTACGCCAGGGTGGAGGACAAGGTGCGCCTGTCGCGCTATGGCGGCGATTGCTACGCCTATTGCATGGTCGCTGCCGGCCATGTCGATCTCGTCATCGAGAGCGGGCTGAACGCCTATGACATTTGCGCTCTGGTGCCAATCGTCGAGGGTGCTGGCGGCGTGGTGACCGACTGGACCGGTGCCAGCGCCGCGAACGGCGGCTCCATCATCGCGTCCGGTGACCGGCACCTGCATGAACAGGCGCTGGCGCTCCTCAACGCGTGAGCCTCACGCGACCTTGGTGTGACGGGCGACCAGCACCTCTGCCTCGCCGGTCGCGCCCGGGATGAAGGCATCGAACCCGGCCCAGAACCGCGCGCGCACCGGATCCTGTTCGATCAGGATTTCATGGCGCGAGGATTCGAGCATGATCATGCGGCCGATCTTCAGACGCGCTGCGAAACGCTCGGTGGCGTAGCTGTCCACCACAGTGTCGTTCTGCGCGGCGAAGATCAGCACGGGCACGCGGATGCGGCGCGGATATTCGGGATCCTGGAATTTCTGTATGAGCCGGAAGGCGGCATGGGCCCAGGAGATGGTCGGGTCGCCAAGACCAAGATGCGGCTCGGCGGCGAGAATGGCCCTGATTCGATCAAAGCGGCGCGGGTCTGTCGTGAGCGGATTGCCCGCAAATCCGTGATCGACGACGGGGCGGCGTCCACCGCCGGGCACGAAGGCACTGCCAAGGCCGATGGCATCGCACAGCGCAGCCAGACCGCGTGCGAGATTTGGGGCACGCAGGCCCGTGAAGTCGATCATCGGTGCTGAAAGCACGAGGCGCTCGAAAGGCGAGCCTTCTTCATGCGCCTGGTCGAGCAAAATGGCCCCGCCCATCGAATGGCCCAGCGCATACCAGGGTTTCGGGCAGTGTGGCTCCAGGACCTGCATGCGCACCGCATCGAGGTCGCGCAGATAGAGGGAGAAGTCGTCGATGTGACCCTTGGCGGAATCTTCCAGTTCCCGGGTCGACAGCCCCTGCCCACGCCAGTCGAAGGCGACAACAGCCAGTCCGCGCGCGCGCAGCGCTTCGATCGTCTCGAAATATTTCTCGATATATTCTGCCCGGCCCGATGCGATCAGCACGGTGCCGCGACAGGTATCCGGCGGCAGGAAATACGCTGTCCGCAGCACCAGACCATCGATGGTCTCGACCGAGCCCGGGACAGCTCCCGGCGGAATGGAATTGTCGGGCGCTTCCACCAGCTTCATCGAACTCAGTCCCCAAAACGTCAAAATATCCAACAAATTGCATGAACGAAAGCTTGAGCTACGTCACGTTCACCCGCTTTGACGCTTATACCGGGCGAATCCCCAGCTTGGCGGAGCCCTGGGCCTGCGCCAAGCTGGCCGCCACGCCCGAATCACGGGGGCAGGGGGAGCAGGGCATGTCGTTTGAAGTTTCTGCATTCGGTATTTTTGCCATCGTTTTCTTGGCTTTCGTTATCGTCACGATCCTGATGGGTGTCCGGCAGGTGCCGCAGGGCCATGCGCTGACCATCGAGCGTTTCGGGCGCTATCACAAGACGCTGACGGCGGGTCTGGGCCTGATCGTCCCGTGGATCGATTCTGTGGGGCGGCGTGTCAATGTGATGGAGCAGGTGCTCGACGTGCCCTCGCAGGAGGTGATCACGCGCGACAATGCCTCGGTGACCGTGGATGGTGTTGCCTTCTACCAGGTCCTCGACGCGGCGCGCGCCTCCTATGAGGTCTCGGAACTCGGCCGGGCCTTGATGAACCTGCTGATGACCAACATCCGTACCGTCATGGGCTCGATGGATCTTGACGAATTGCTGTCGCATCGTGATGCCATCAACACGCGCCTTCTTGCCGTGGTGGACGCGGCTGTCGGCCCCTGGGGCATCAAGATCAACCGCGTCGAGATCAAGGATATTGTTCCGCCCAAGAACATGATCGATTCGATGGCACGCCAGATGATGGCCGAACGCGAGAAGCGCGCCACGGTGCTGGAGGCCGAAGGCCAGCGACAGGCCGAGATCCTGCGGGCCGAGGGTCGCAAGCAGGCCTTGGTGCTCGACGCCGAAGGCCGGCGCGAGGCGGCGTTCCGTGACGCCGAAGCGCGCGAGCGGCAGGCGCAGGCGGAGGCCGCGGCAACTGGCATGGTCAGTGAGGCAATCGCCAAGGGCGACATCGCGGCGCTGAATTATTTTGTGGCGGAAAAATATGTTGGCGCGCTGGATTCCTTCGCGCGCGCCTCCAACCAGAAAGTCTTCATCATGCCGATGGACATGACGGGCCTCGCTGGAACCGTCGGCGGCATTGCCGAACTCGCCCGCGCGGCACTGGGCGACGGGGCTACACGCGGGTCCGTGCCGACAACGGCACGGCGGCCGGGCGGGGCGGAGGCATGAGCGGCCTGTTCACGTCGCCCTGGACCTGGGCCATTGCCGGCCTCGCCCTGTGCATGCTGGAAACCATGGCACCGGGCGTTTTCATGCTCTGGGTGGGGCTCGCCGCTTTCGCCAATGCCTTGTTGCTATTGGTGGCCATTCCGCTGTCGGTCGAATGGCTGCTGATGACGTTTTGCGGCTTCACCATCGTGTCGGTGCTGATTGGCCGCCGCATTTACGGCGCGCGTGACGTGTCCCATGACGCGCCGTTCCTCAACCGCCGTGCGGAGGCACTGGTGGGGCGTCAAACTCAGCTGCAGGCAGCCATTGAAAACGGGGTCGGCATGGCGCGGATCGACGACACGGTCTGGCGCGTCGCCGGGCCAGACCTGCCGGAGGGCACGCGCGTCAAGATCGTGGGCATGACGGCTGACGGCACGATGTTGCGGATCGAGCCGGCCTGACATCGTCATTGCGAGGAGGGCGAAGCC
>CAIWVR010000437.1 GCA_903916165.1 uncultured Hyphomicrobiales bacterium
GAGCCAAACAGCCGCACCGCTTCATGCACGGTACGCTCGCAGGCGGCGGGATCGCGGATGTCGCAGGGCACGCCGAGCACGCGCCCGCAGCCGGGCTGGCCGGCGATGTCGCGCGTCGCGTAGCCCGTCGCGGCACCGTCCATGTCGGCATAGAGGACATTGGCACCAGCGCGCGCCAGCGCATGCGCGATCGCTTTTCCGATGCCGCGCGCGGCACCCGTGACAATCGCCGTGCGCCCCTCAAGCCGCAGATCGCGCGCTTTCATGTCGTCCCCTCCTGATGCTCTTGGGAAGGATTTACAAGATTTGCCGCGTCATTGCGAGGAGTGGAGCGACGAAGCAATCCACCTGACGCCAGCCACCCGAAGCTGGATTGGCGCGTCGCCTCCGGCTCCTCGCAATGATGAATTTCGCCGTCCTTGACTCTTTGCGCCAACCCCGGAATCTATAAGGGAACAAAACACGAACGAAAGTCACCCAACCGATGTCCGCCAGCGGCAGTTCGGACCGAATCCGCATACTCCGCGAGACTCTTGCGGGGCTTGAACAGGCTGGAGGCGGCATGGCCCCCGCGCCTGTGCGGACGCTCGCCTTCGGACAGGAGAGCTGCACGCTCGACCGGCTGCTCGGCGGCCTGTTCAGCGGCGCGCTTTACGAGACGGCACCGGCGCGGATGGGCGATCTCGCCGCCGCCACCGGCTTCGCGCTGGCGCTCGCCGTGCGCTTTGCCGCCAGCCATGACGGCCCGATCCTGTGGATGAGCGATGAATTTTCGCTCCGCGAGAATGGCGCCCCCTACGGGCCGGGGCTCTCCGCGTACGGGCTCGACGTCGCCCGCCTTGTCTTCGTGCGCGCGCAGAGCGGGCCAGACCTGTTGTGGGCCATGGAAGAGGCGCTGCGCTGCGGGGCGGCCTGCGCCCTCGTCGCCGATCTCGGCTCCGCCGCGCGCGCCTTCGATCTCGTGGCGGCGCGGCGGCTGACGCAGGCCGCGCGCACCAGCGGCACACCAGCCCTCCTGCTGCATCCGGCGGGCGCCTTTCAGCATCCGCAGGCGCAGAACGGCGCCCGCATGCGGTTTGAAATCACGGCACGCCCCTCCGTCCTGCCCGTGCAGCACGCCCTCCGCCCTGTCCCCGGCCCCGCCCATGTCGGCGTGCGGCTGGCCAAGCCCGGCGTCGAGGCAAGAAGCGAACCTGGCCGCATGACCGGGCACGACACCGACATCATACGCACCCTGATCTGGGACCACCGCCATGGCACCTTCCGCGACCCGCTATCTCTCGCTGCATCTGCCGCATCTGGCGCTGGAGACCGGCGCGAGCGCGCCTGATCTGGCGAGGCCGCGCGCGGCTTACGCCAAGATCAAGAGCGCCCACCGGCTCGTTGCCGCCGATGCGGCCGCGCGTCAGCTGGGGCTGTCGCCCGGCCTGTCGCTGGCCGATGCACGCGCCATCGCGCCCGATCTCGATGTCATCGAGCACGATCCGGCTGCGCAGGCGCGCCGCCTTGAGACAATCGCCGACTGGGCGCGCCGCTTCACGCCGCTCGCGGCGCTGGATGCGCCAGACGGCGTGATGCTGGACATTTCGGGTGCCGCGCATCTGTTCGGCGGCGAGGCGGCCCTGCTGCGCGACATCGAACAAAGGCTGGCGCGCCAGGGCGTCACAGGAACAGGCGCCGTCGCATCGACGCCTGAAGCGGCATGGGCGCTCGCGCGCACCAGCCGCACGCGGCGCGCGCCCGAGGATGAAAAAGCCCTGCTGCGGCTTGTCTGCGCCCTGCCGGTCGCCGCGCTGCGGCTCGACGCCGCGATTGTCGCGGCCCTTGAGCGCGCCGGGCTGAAGCAGATCGGCGATCTTTACCTGCGCCCGCGCGCGCCCATCGCCGCGCGTTTCGGGGAAAAGGTTTTTGCCACGCTCGACGCCATGCTCGGAAAGACGCGCAGCGCGATCTCGCCGCGCTTCGAGGCACCCGCCTATATTGTCGAGCGGCGGTTTGCGGAAGGGATCGCCGCCCGCGCGCAGATCGAGGAGAGCATTGCCGCGCTGTCGGTTGAACTCTGCCGCATGCTGGAGGCGCATGGCGAGGGCGCGCGGCGCCTGTGCGCCACCCTGTTTCGCGTCGATGGCGTCGTGCGTCACATCCATGCCGGCGCGAGCCGCCCGTTGCGCGATGCGAAAGCCATGGCGCGGCTCTTCCACGAGCGGCTGGAAGCAGCGGGCAAGACGCGCGACGAGGATGTGCTCGACGCGGGCTACGGGTTCGATGTCATTCGCCTGGCCGCCACCGCCGTCGATGCGCTCGATCCCGTGCAGCACATGCTCGCGCAAAAGGGCAAGACGCAGGGCGATCTCGTGCTGTCGGATGCCGAGCGCGCCGCCCGCATGGCCGATCTCGTCGACCGTCTGGGTGCAAGGCTCGGCGTGCGCCGCGTGATGCGGCTCGAAGCGCGCGACACGCACTGGCCCGAACATGCCGTCGTCGCCATGCCCGTCGCCGACGGCAAGCCGGGCGCGGCGCCGGTGGCGGCACCCGCCGACGCGCCGGAGCGCCCGTTGCTGCTGTTTGAAACCCCTGAACTGGTGGAGGCCATCGCCTCGGTGCCCGACGGCCCGCCGGTGCGGTTCAAATGGCGCCGCCTGATGCACGAAGTCGCCGCCGTGGAAGGCCCGGAGCGCATCGCGCCGGAATGGTGGAAGCAGGAGGCCAGCGCCCTGACGCGCGATTATTTCCGCATCGAGGACAAGGAGGGCCAGAGGTTCTGGCTGTTTCGCGAGGGGCTCTATGCCAGCGAAACGGCGCGGCCGCGCTGGTATGTGCATGGGCTGTTTTCGTGATCGGGTCCGTCCTTCTCCCGTGGAACGGGAGAAGGTGGCGCGCGAAGCGCGACGGATGAGGGCGTTTCAACACACGCAGGCGCCCTCACCCGTCTGGCTTCGCCAGCGCCCTGCAGCCACCCAAGATGGATTGCCACGTCGCCTTCGGCTCCTCGCAATGACGAGGCGGAGGTGACATGACCTACGCCGAATTCGCCGTCACCACGAATTTCACCTTCCTGCGCGGGGCCTCGCACCCGGAAGAAATGGTCGCGCAGGCGGCGGCGCTTGGCCTGAAGGGCGTCGGCATTGCCGACCGCAATTCGCTGGCCGGCGTCGTGCGGGCGCATGTCTATGCCCGCGACAATTCCGATGTCGTGCATGAGCTGCATGTCGCGCCCGGCGCGCGGCTCGTCTTCGCTGACGCAACGCCCGATATTCTCGCCTATCCGCGAGACCGCGCCGCCTACGGGCGGCTGACGCGGCTGCTGACGCGCGGCAATTTGCGCGCCTCGAAAGGCCAATGCACGCTCTTCTTCGACGATCTCGCGGAACATGCGGAAGGGCTGCAGTTCATCATCCTCGACACGCAAAACGTCAACGAGGCCGCCCTGCCCGCGCGGATCGACGCGCTGAAAGCCATCGCGCCCGGCCGCGTCTGGATCGCCGCCGCCATGACCTATGGCCGCTCCATGCGCCGCACGCTGATGGCGCGCCATGCGCTGGCGGCCAAACACCGGCTGCCGCTCATCGCCACCAATGATGTGTACATGCACGAGGCCGCGCGCCGCCCGCTGGCCGATGTGCTCGCCTGCGTGCGCGAGGGCATCACCATCGACAATGCCGGCACGCGGCTTTCCGCCAATGCCGAACGGCATCTGAAATCCCCGCGCGAAATGAAGCGCATTTTTCGGGAGGCGCCCGAGGCCATCGAGGAGACGCTGACATTCCTGCGTGGCCTCACCTTCTCGCTCGATCAACTGGCCTATGAATATCCCGATGAATTGCGCGAGGGGTTTGCCAGCGAGCAGGAGGCGCTGGAAGCCTTTTCCTGGGCGGGCGCGACATTCCGCTATCCCGCAGGCGTGCCCGACACTATCTCCGCCGCGATCCGCCATGAACTCGCGCTCGTCGCACAGATGCGCTACGCGGCCTATTTCCTCACCGTGCACGACATCGTGCGCTTTGCGCGCGGGCGCGGGATTCTCTGCCAGGGGCGCGGCTCGGCGGCCAATTCCACGATCTGCTTCTGTCTGGGCATCACCGAGGTCGATCCCACCAAGCACGACCTGCTGTTCGAGCGTTTCATCTCGCCCGAACGGAAAGAGCCGCCCGACATCGACGTCGATTTCGAGCATGAGCGGCGCGAGGAGGTCATGCAATATATCTACAACCGCTATGGTCGCCTGCGCGCGGGGCTCACCGCCACCGTCATTTCCTATCGCGCGCGCTCGGCCATTCGCGATGTGGGAAAAGTCTTCGGCTTTTCGGAAGACAGCGTGACGGCTTTGTCAGGCACGATCTGGGGCTGGTGGTCGGGCGAAGTGGATGCTTCGGAAATCCGTCGCATCGGCTTCGATCCCGACGAGCCGCGCTTGAAACAGGCGATGGTTCTCGCGGACGAGCTGCTCGGATTCCCCCGCCATCTCTCGCAGCACACCGGCGGCTTCGTCATCACGCGCGCACGGCTCGACGAGGTCGTGCCCGTGGCCCATGCGGCGATGGACGACCGCACCACCATCGAATGGGACAAGGACGATCTCGACGCGCTGGGCATTTTGAAGATCGACGTGCTGGCGCTTGGCATGTTGTCCTGCTTGCGCAAGGGGCTCGACCTGCTGCGCCAGCATTATGGCCGCGATCTCACGCTGGCGACGATCCCGTCGGAAGAAACATGCGTCTATGAAATGATCTCGCGCGCCGACACGATCGGCGTGTTCCAGATCGAAAGCCGCGCGCAAATGTCGATGCTGCCGCGGCTGAAACCGGCGAAATTCTACGACCTCGTCATCGAGGTCGCCATCGTGCGGCCCGGCCCCATCCAGGGCGACATGGTGCATCCCTATCTGCGCCGTCGTCAGGGGCTGGAGCAGGTCACCTATCCCTCGAAAGAACTCGAACAGGTGCTGGGCAAGACGCTCGGCGTGCCTTTGTTCCAGGAACAGGCGATGAAGATCGCCATTGTTGCGGCGGGCTTTACGCCATCTGAGGCCGATCAATTGCGGCGCGCCATGGCGACCTTCAAGAAGGTCGGCACGATCAGCACATTTCACGCCAAGATGGTGGAAGGCATGGCCGCGCGCGGCTATGACCGCGCCTTCGCGGAAGCCTGTTTCCGCCAGATCGAGGGTTTTGGCACCTATGGTTTTCCAGAAAGCCATGCGGCGTCCTTCGCGCTGCTCGTCTATGCATCGGCCTGGATGAAATGCCGCTATCCGGATGTCTTCGCCTGCGCGCTGCTCAACGCGCAGCCGATGGGCTTTTATGCGCCAGCCCAGATCATCCGCGATGCGCGCGACCATGGCGTCGAGGCGCGCGAGGCCGACGTCAACCTGTCGGACTGGAACAGCACGCTGGAACAGGCCGAAGTGCGCAACATGCGCCTCCATGCCAGGCATGTCAGCCAGCGTGCGCACATCCATGCGCGCCATGCGGTGCGCATCGGGCTGCGCCAGGTGAAGGGCCTGCGCGAGGCGGATATGCGCAAGCTCATTGCCTTGCGCGCCAAGGGCTATGATTCCGTACGCGACGTGTGGCTGCGCACCGGCCTGTCGCCGTCCGTGCTCGAACATCTGGCGGAGGCCGACGCCTTCACCTCGCTCGGCCTCGACCGGCGCGATGCGCTCTGGGCGGTGCGCGGCCTCAACCGCTCGGGCGACAAGGACGACCTGCCGCTGTTTCGCGATGCGGATGCCGAGCTCGAACCCGACGCGCATCTGCCGCCCATGCCGCCGGGCGAGGACGTGGTGGAGGATTACCGTCATCTCTCGCTGTCGCTGAAGGCGCATCCTGTGTCCTTCCTGCGCGGCGAACTCGACAAGCGCCGCTGCCTGCGCACCATGGATCTCGAGCGCGTCGGCACGCCACGCGTCACGACGCGCCTTCCCTCCTGGAAGCTGCCGCTCGTCACGGTGGCCGGCCTCGTGCTGGTGCGCCAGCGCCCCGGCTCCGCCAAGGGCGTGCTGTTCATGACCATCGAGGACGAGACCGGCGTCGCCACTGCCATCGTCTGGCCGAAAGTGTTCGAGGCGCAGCGCGCCATCGTCATCGGTGCGCGTTTCATCGCCATCACCGGGCGCGTGCAGAATGAGGCGGGCGTCATCCACATCGTGGCCGAGACCTGCGAGGACATGACGCCAATGCTGTCGCTGCTGTCGCGCGCCGGCGGCGACATTTCAGGGCTGGCCCGGGCCGACGAGGTGAAGCGCCCGCTCACGCGGGAGAAAGCCGACGCGGGACGGTACGCCCCCGCCTGCGCGCCGCCCGAAAAACCCGCCCCGCCGCCGGTGCTCGACGAGATCGCCGCCGACGCGCGGCGCGTGCTGCCGCGCGGGCGCAATTTCCATTGAGCGGCGCAGCCGCTAGACTGCGCGCATGATCACGCCCAAACCCTCCGGCAGCCTCACGCGCCTGTCGCCCCGCGTCCGTCGCCTCATCGCGCCCAATGCCGGGCCGTTCACCTTCACGGGCACATGCTCCTATCTGGTGGGTAACGGCGCGCTGGCGATCCTCGATCCGGGTCCCGCGGATGAAACCCATATTGCCGCGCTGATCGCGGCGGC
>CAIWVR010000438.1 GCA_903916165.1 uncultured Hyphomicrobiales bacterium
ATGAGCCCGCCGACGAAGGATGGGGCGATCTGCGCGATTGCGGCGAAGGAGAGCAGGCCCATCTGCACCAGCTGCGCGTCGCCCGCGAAACGGAAATAGCCATAGGCGAGCACAAGCAGCAGCAGGATGGAGATGCGGCGCACGAAGAGGATCAGCGCGCCCAGATCATGCGCCTCGATCCAGGCGCGCATATTCTGGTTGCGCAGCAGGGTTGGCACGATGAGGTCGTTGGAGATCATGATCGCCAGGGCGACGCTGGCCACCACCACCATGGCGGTCGCGGCCGACAGGCCGCCGACGAGGCCGATCAGCGCGACGACGCTCGCCTGGTCGACAAGAGGGAGCGCCAGCACAGTCATGTCGCGGTTGATGGCACCGGCCGGAAACAGGAGATGGCCCGCTATGGCGAGCGGGACAACGAAGATGTTGATCGCGACGAGATAAAGCGGAAACATCCACGCCGCCTTGGTGACATCGCCCTCGTCGCGGTTCTCGACGACCATGACGTGGAACTGCCGGGGCAGCAGCACGATGCAGCAGGCCGACAGCAGCGTGTTGCACAGCACGATGTCGAGGTCGGGCGGATCGGCGAGGATCGTGCGCAGTTTCGGATAGGCTTCGGCACGCGCCGCCAGATCCGAAAATCCGTCGAACATGACCCAGACGACATAGGCACCCACGGTGATGAAGGCGACCAGCTTCACAACGGATTCGGCCGCCACCGCGAGCATCAACCCGTCCTGGTGTTCTGTCGCATCGACGTGGCGGGTGCCGAAGGCCATGGCAAACCCGGCCAGCAGCAGCGTCACCAGCACAGCCATGGTGCTGGCACCTGGCGTCATAACCGCCATATGCTTCATGTCGAGAGACACCAGAACGGTGGTCAGCGACGATGAAATGGCTTTCAATTGCAAGGCGACATAGGGCACTGCGCCGACGACCGCAATCAGGGCAACGACGCCCGCCACCGCTTGCGACTTGCCAAAGCGCGAGGCGACGAAATCGGCCACCGACGTGATGCGTTGCGATTTCGACAGGCGAATGATGCGCTGGATGTGACGATATCCAAGGCCGACGACGAGTATCGGGCCGATGTAGATCGGCAGGAACTCGAGGCCTTTTTCCGAGGCGTAGCCCACCGAGCCGAAGAAGGTCCAGGACGTGCAATAGACGCCCAGTGTCATGGCGTAGATGAAGGGTCGGCTCCACGTGCCCTTGAACAGGCGCGGTTGCGTGTCGCCGTAATGGGCGATGGCAAACAGCGCGCAGAGATAGACCAGCGCGGTCAATACGGCGGCCCATCCGGCGATCATGGCGGCTCCGGCAATGTCATGGCGTGCAGTCTAGGGCGCCATTGCCGGCAAAGCCACGCTTGCGGGCACGGTTGCGGTGGGGCGGCGCAGATGCTTTAAGCGGGCATCCTCGACAAGCGCAGGAGCCGCACGCCCGATGACGCAGAGCCGCACGCCGGATGGATCGCGCGAGAGTGGCTCGCGCTGGACGTCGGGTCCCACGGGACAGGCGGTCACGCTGGCCGTGGCGGCGGTCGGCGGCCTCGTCTTCCAGCAATTGCAGGTGCCGGGCGGTGCCATGTCGGGTGCCGTCCTGTCGGTGGCGCTCGTCTCCTATTTCAATTGGGCGACGCCGCTGGGCAATCTCCTGCGTCTGACCGCCATGGCGATCACGGGGATTTCCATCGGTTCGGCGCTGAGTCCCGAGACCTTCGCCAATGTCGGGAACTATCCGGCGAGCATCCTCCTGATGGCGTGCTGCGTCGTCATGGTGACGGCGTCGTCCATGTTCGTCTCGAATCGTATCTCGCGCTGGCCCAAGCCGACCTCGCTGCTGGCCGCCGTGCCAGGATCGATGGCCTATATCCTCTCGGTGTCGCTGTCGCTCGGTGCCGATCCGCCACGCGTTGTCATCGTGCAGATGGTCCGTGTCATCTTTCTCGTCGTGCTGCTGCCGCTTATCATTGTGCTGGAATCGGGCGCGCATATGGGGGCGGTCGGGGTGTTCGAGATCGACCCGCCGCTGGTCTTGCTCGGCAATGCTTTGGTGTCTGTCGCGGCGGGGCTCGTCTTCGTCCGGCTGAAAATGGGCGGCGGCATGATCTTCGGCTCAATGCTCGTGTCGGGCTTCATTCACGGAACCGGGCTTGCGACGGGGCGCGTGCCGTTCGACATTACGCTTGTCGGCCAGGTCATGATCGGTGCGTGGGCGGGTTCGCGGTTTGCGGGCTTCGACTGGGCGCTGTTCGGGCGCACCATCGTGGCGTCCACGCTCGCCATCGGCACATCGCTGGCGGTGACTTTGGCCTTTGCGACCTTTGCGTCGAAGTTTCTGGGCATGCCCTTCGGCGCGACGCTGATCGCCTATGCGCCCGGCGGGCTGGAGGCGATGGTCGTGCTGTCGCTCGGGCTCGGCATCGATCCGCTGTTTGTCAGCGCGCACCATTTCGCGCGCTATTTCCTGATCAACCTGACGCTGCCCTTCCTCATCCGCTGGCTGATGCAGCGCGAAGGGAAGACGCCGCTGGCGTGAGCCAATCAAGCGCCGTCATTGCGAGCGCAGCGAAGCAATCCAGAAGCCGCGCGTGAGGCCATTGTTGCATACGCTGACGCGGGCTTTTCCAAACACGCCGTAGACTCGGGACTGGATTGCTTCGCTCCGCTCGCAATGAC
>CAIWVR010000439.1 GCA_903916165.1 uncultured Hyphomicrobiales bacterium
CGCTACGCGCAGGCGTCAATCTCGTCATGTACACGCTGACCGGCAATTACAAAGCCGATCAGGTGCATGTGCGCGATCTTCTGGAAAGGCTCGGCCATTGAGCAATTTCAGCCTCTCCTTCACACCGCTTCTGTCGTCCGTCTGGCTGATTGTCCTGGCGCTGGCCGCGCTGGCGGTGATCGGGCTGGGGATATTTGCGCGCCGTCGGGGCACGCTGCTGCGTGCGGCCGGCCTGGCGCTGATCCTGCTTGCGCTCGGCGATCCCTCATTGGTGCGTGAAGACCGCGAGCCCTTGCGCGACGTCGTCGCCGTGGTGCTGGACCGCAGCGCGAGCCAGACCATTGGCCCGCGCCGCGCACAGACCGACAGGGCGCGCACCGAGATCGAAAAGAATCTGGGCAGCCTTGGCAATGTCGATCTGCGCTTCGTCGATGGCGGTGGTGTCGACAGCGGCAATGACGGCACGCGCCTGTTTGCCTCGCTGAACGCGGCGCTGGCCGACGTGCCGCCCGAGCGCATAGGCGGCGCATTGCTTGTCACCGATGGCGTTGTCCATGACAGTCCCGCCAATGCAGGTGCGCTCGGTTTCAATGCGCCACTGCATGTGTTCATCACCGGCCGCGAGGGCGAGCGCGACCGTCGTATCGAATTGGTGGAGGCCCCGCGTTTCGGGCTCGTCGGCAAGGATATTTCTGTTGGGGTGCGCGTGCACGACACGACCGGCTCGCAGCAAGCTGTCAATGTGCGCGTGCGTCGTGACGGTGCCGACATCCTGAATGCGCGCGTGCGTCCCGGACTGCTGGTGCGCATCCCCGTGCTGATCGACCATGGCGGCCCCAATGTCGTCGAGTTCGAGGTCGCAGCCCTCGACGATGAATTGACGGCGCTCAACAACAAGGCGGTGCTGACGGTCGAGGGCGTGCGCGACAAGCTGAAAGTGCTCCTCGTGTCCGGCGAGCCGCATGCCGGCGAGCGCACCTGGCGCAACCTGCTCAAGGCCGACGCCAATGTCGATCTCGTACATTTCACCATCCTGCGTCCGCCGGAGAAGCAGGACGGCACGCCCATCAGCGAATTGTCGCTCATCGCCTTCCCGACAAGCGACCTGTTCGGGCGGCGCATCAAGGATTTCGACCTCATCATCTTTGATCGCTATTCGAGCCAGACCGTGCTGCCCAGCGTCTATTTCGAGAATATCGTGCGCTATGTGCGCGAGGGCGGCGCGCTTTTGATGGCGACGGGGCCGGATTTTTCGGGACCGACGGGATTATATTATTCGCCGCTTGGCAAGATCGCTCCGGCGCGGCCGACCAATGTGATCATCGAACATGCGTTTCGCGCGCAGGTTTCCGAGGACGGACTGAAACATCCGGTCACGCGCGGCCTGCCGGGGTCCGAAGTGTCCCCGCCGCTATGGAGCGAATGGTATCGCCAGGTTGCGGCCGAGCGCCTGCGCGGTGTCACTGTGATGAACGGTGCCGACAACAAGCCGCTGCTGCTGCTCTCGCGCGAGGGCAAGGGCCGCGTCGGACTGCTGCTGTCGGATCAGCTTTGGCTGTGGGCGCGCGGTTACCAGGGCGGTGGACCGCATCTCGATCTCATGCGCCGGATGGCGCACTGGTTGATGAAGGAACCCGAGCTGGAAGAAGAGGCGTTGCGCGCCACGGCACGCGGTCGCGAGATTACGATCACACGGCAGACACTCAAGCCTGAAACGGGGCTGGTGACGCTCACCTTCCCCTCGGGCAGTGCGCGCAGCATCTCCCTGCAGGCCAGCGAAGCGGGGCTTTCGCAGGCCACGACCAGCGTCGAGGATTTCGGCCTCTATCGTGTCAGCGACGGCGAATTGTCGGCGCTCGTCCATGTCGGGCCAGAAAATCCGCGCGAGTTTCAGGACGTCGTCTCGACGCCCGACAAGCTGCGGGGGCTGGCGGAGGCGACAGGCGGATCGGTGCGGCGCATTTCGGCGGGCGCGGATGATGCCATCACGCTGCCGCGTTTCGTCTCGATGCGCGAAAGTCCGGTCTATGGCGGGCCCGATTACGTCGGCGTGAAGCGCACCGGCGCAAGTGTGGTGACCGGTATCGGCGTGGCACCGCTCGCCATCGGCTTCATCGGCCTGCTGGTGCTGCTGGGTGGTGTGCTGCTCGGCTGGATCGGCGAGAGCCGGCGGCGGACAAGTTAGTTGTCATTGCGGGGAGCGAAGCGACGAAGCGATCCATCTGACGCGCGCGACGTCATATATGCGTGTCAGTCGAACCCAAGATGGATTGCCGCGTCGGGCTTCGCCCTCCTCGCAATGACGAACGAAAGATTACAGCGCCCGCGTGACCGGACCCTTTACGCCTTCAAAAGCGCCGTCCATCAGTTCGCAATAAAGCACGCGGGCCGGATCGACCGGGCCGGGCAGCAGGATGCGACCCATTGGCACGCGTTTGAAGCCGAACCGGCTGTAATAGGGCTCGTCACCGACCAGGATCACCAGCCTGTGGCCCTGCGCGCGTGCAGCGTCCAGCGATTGCCGGATGAGGCGCTCGCCGATGCCGCGTGAGCGGAAGGCCGGCTCGACAGTCAGCGGCCCAAGCAGCAGGGCCGGCGCACCGCCGCAGGTGATCGGCGTGATGATATTGGCGCCCACCAGAAATTTTCCGACGCGGGCGACGAAGGACAGGGCTGGTACGGGCCCGACTCCCTCGCGCAGGCGGTAGGCGGTGCGCGTGAAGCGGCCGGGGCCGAAAGCGCGCTCGTCGAGCTTTTCGATCTGCGGCAGGTCGGCTTGGGTGAGTGGCGTGACGTCGAGCGTGAGTTCGGTCATGGGAGGTTCTGATCCGTTCGGCAAAGCGGGAGCGGCGCGCGGCATTGGGCGCGGCATGGCGCGGGCGTCATCAGCGGCTTCGTCGCTGGCGGATCGGGCTCTTCGTCATCATCCGCGTCCCTTTAGCACGCGCGGGCGCGGGCGCAAATCTCACCAAAGGTGATCGGGCACGCGCCCCTCCAGCACTTCGGCGAGCCGCCGCCGCGTCGGTCCGGTGGTGTCGGACGGCAATGCGTCCAGACGATGGAAGCCGTATTCGACGATCTCCAGCGGCGAGGGCCGGTGCGCTGTGGTCGCAAATGCGCGCACCACATAGACCGCGACATGGTCGCGCTTGGCCATCACCTCGTTGAGGTAGACGGCGAAAAGCCCGGGATGTCCGCCCACTGCGAGCCCGGTTTCTTCCTGCACCTCGCGCAGCAGCGCCTGATGTAGGGTCTCGCCCGGCTCGACGGCACCGCCGGGCATGTGCCAGCCAGGAACATAGGAATGGCGCACGAGGCAGACGCGCTCCTCGCCATCGAGGATCATCGCGCGAACCCCCATGGTGAGCGGGCGCGTGACGCGGGCCACCAGCGGCTGCGCGAAGCGCATCGTCCGGGTCAAAGCGCGTCGGGCGAGTGTTCTCACCGATCCACTCCGCAGGGCTGTACGTAGGCAGAAAAGCCTTCCGGATTTCTTAGAAGCATTCTAAAGAAACTTTGGTCCAAGGGAGCATACCCCGTGAAAAGTTTCGCCGACCTCACAGCCCGCGAGATCCTCGCTGTCGCCATCTCTTCCGAGGAAGAAGACAGCCGGATCTACGCCACTTTCGCTGAAGATCTGGCCGAAAGATATCCGGCCTCCGCGAAAGTGTTCGAGGAAATGGCGGATGAGGAGCGTGAGCACCGGCACATGTTGCTGGCCCTCTACGAGACGCGCTTCGGCGCGAACCTGCCGCCTATCCGCCGCGACGACGTCAAGGGCTTCCTCAAGCGTCGGCCGATCTGGCTGACCAAGAACCTGTCGCTGGAGACGGTCCGCAAGGAAGCGGAGAATATGGAGTTTCAGGCGGCGCGGTTCTACGAGAAGGCCGCCGCACAGACCACTGACGTCGAGATCCGCAAACTGCTGGGCGATCTCGCCGAGGTCGAAAAGAGCCACGAGCGTCATGCCGGCCAGTTGGAACGAAAGCTGCTGACCGAAGAGGCGCGCGCCGAGGAAGCGACGACCTCGCACCGCATGTTCGTGCTGCAATATGTGCAGCCGGGACTCGCTGGCCTGATGGACGGGTCCGTCTCGACGCTGGCGCCGCTGTTTGCCGCAGCCTTCGCCACGCACAGCAATTGGTCGACGTTTCTTGTCGGCCTTGCGGCCTCGATCGGTGCTGGCATCAGCATGGGTTTCGCGGAGGCCCTGTCCGACGATGGTGCGCTCACGGGCCGTGGCAGCCCGTGGCTGCGCGGCACGATCTGCGGCCTGATGACAACGATCGGCGGCATCGGCCACACCCTGCCTTATCTCGTGCCGGATTCGTGGCACAATGCCTTCTGGATCGCGACCGCCATGGCGGGTGTCGTGGTGTTCATCGAACTCTGGGCCATCGCCTGGGTGCGCGCGCGGTATATGGATACACCGTTCCTGCAGGCGGTTTTCCAGATCGTGCTCGGCGGCGCCATTGTGCTGGCGGCGGGTATTCTCATCGGTGGCGCTTGACGGGGTGAGGGGGAGGGGCGAGAGAGGAGCCGTGACATTCCGCCTCGCCCATCTCTCCGATGCCCATATCGGCCCGCTGCCCGTACCGCGCATGCGTGACCTCCTGGGCAAGCGGCTCACTGGTTATCTCAACTGGCACCGGCGCAGCCGTATCCACAACATGGACGTGCTGGCCAAGATCGTCGCCGACATCCATGCGCAGACGCCCGACCATGTCGCCATGACGGGCGATATTCTCAACATCGGCCTGCCGGCAG
Organism: uncultured Hyphomicrobiales bacterium; assembly: GCA_903916165.1. Taxonomy (GTDB): domain Bacteria; phylum Pseudomonadota; class Alphaproteobacteria; order Rhizobiales; family Beijerinckiaceae; genus Terripilifer. The sequence goes on from CAIWVR010000439.1 coordinate 4,768, forward strand.
AATTCCCTTTCGCCAGCGCCTGGCTTGAGACGCTGGGGGCCTCGCAGGAGGTCAGCTTCGTGCCGGGCAATCACGACGCCTATGTGCGCTCGTCGCTGGTGCATCTCGAGCGGACCTTCGCGCCGTGGACGACGGCGGATGAAACGGCGTTGACGTCCTATCCCTATCTTCGTGTGCGGGGCGATATTGCGCTGATCGGCATTAATTCAGGCGTGCCGACCGCGCCCTTGCTGGCGTCGGGCAAGCTCGGGTCCGAACAGCGCGACCGGCTGGAGATCGCGCTGGCCGAAACCGGCGCGCGCGGGCTGATGCGCGTGGTGATGATCCATCATCCGCCGCACAAGACAGGCGCGACGCCCGGACGCGGATTGTCTGACGCGCGGCGTTTCGAGAAGCTGATCGCCAAACATGGGGCGGAGCTGATCATCCACGGCCACAATCACCGTCATTCCGTCGTGCATATTGCTGGTCCCAGGGGGCCGGTGCCGGTCATCGGCGTCGCGTCCGCCTCGGCCGTTCCCGGCACGGAGCGCCACCGCGCTGCATGGCACATGTACGAGATCACGCGCGACGGCGATCGCTGGACGGTCGAGGGTGTCATCCGCGGGATGAAAGCCGGGGAGAATGAGGTGGTCGAACTCGGGCGGTTTTCGATTTCGCCTGCGGTTTGAGCAAGCCCGCCTAACGCCAGAGCGGCGCAAAAGGCAGGATGCCCTCGCGCGCGAGCAGATCGTTGAGGGACGTCATTGGTGCGAGGCGCGCAGGCGGCGCGATGACCGGCTGCGCCGACAATGGCGAGGCGGAGATCCCTTGATTCTGTGCCAGACGTGTGCGCGGCAGGTCAGGCGGTGCAGGTGGCAGGCCGATCTCGATCGGCGTGCGGCCGGGAAAGCCAATGCTGGCCGTCGCCCCTGGCACGGCGCCCTTGCGCGGCGCCTGCGCCATGTCGAGGTCTTCTTCCAGATCGGGCGGGTCTGGCAGGTCGTCCTTCCTGTCCTGGCGCGGCAGCAGGCCAGGTGCGGGCGTCGGCTTGCAATAGCGGCGCGGACCGCTCGAGGTTGCGCCATGGGCGGCAAGATCGAGATGCATGTGGTTGTAATGAAAGCGGTCGGACCCGGGTGCCAGCACGGTCGTAAAAATACCGCAGGCTCCCGCCTGTACCTCGCGCAGGAAGACCTTGTCCTGCTCGGGACCACGCGCCCAGTCGCGCACGAAGGTGATCTCGCGTCCGTCGAGCAACACGAAGCCGCCGATGTCGATGGCATTGCCAAAGCCATGTTCCGAAATCCGCACGCCCTGATTGTTCATCGAGCGGCAGGCGTAGGAGCCCATGCTTTTCACCTCTGTCACCGGCTGGCCGAAGCGCGCGAGCGCTGCGGGCTGCACGACCTGCGTCACCCATGAATCGAGCGCGGCGGTCATCGGGCAGCCGATGGTCTGCGTCGTGACCAGCGCCACCGTGCCGCGGGCGAGCGCCGAGACCTTCAGCGGCTGCGTCAGGCCGCAGATGCCCGGTCCGTCAATTTCCCGCGCGGGCTGCACATAGGCAGAGAGCTGGACTTTCTTTTCGGCAAAGCAGGCCTTTTCCGCCTGCGCACGCCAGACCGGTCTCTGCGGGCGCTGGAACAGCGCACAGCCGGAGAGGGACAGGGTGGCGACCGCAAGGATCGCAAGAGGCAAAACGCGACGCGCCATTCCGAAGATGTGCGCAGATAATGCTTAACGGGGATTGAAAGCGACGACGTTTGCGTCCTCCGGTGGATGGCTCACGGCGGTGTTTTTCTGTCTTGCCGGCGGGTCTTGCCGCCGCCTGGGCTGCGGTCCGGGCTTGCGCAAGTCACGGGCCACAGCTCAGGAGGCCCCGCCCGACGTGCTGCACTGCAGCTTCACGGAAAATTTGACGCGGCGGCGCTTATATTACCTGTGATGGGTTCATATATTCGAAAACGCGGGTGCTTCGCCCGCTTCGCATGAGAGGTAGACCCCATGACCATCCGTCCCCTCACGACCAG
>CAIWVR010000440.1 GCA_903916165.1 uncultured Hyphomicrobiales bacterium
ACCATTGCGCATGAAATTCCCGACGGACCCTTCGTCGAGGCCCAGCGCGTCCTGAAGGTGCTCGGCTTCGAGCGCATGGTGCTCGTTCACCCCAGTGTCTATGGCACTGATTACACGATGCTGAAGGACATCCTGCGCGCCTTGCCCGATCGGTCGAACACGCGCGGCGTTGTCGTGGTGAAGGATGATGTCGCCGATCGCGAACTGGAGGAGCTGGCGGAGCTGGGCGTCTGCGGCGTGCGCTTTCACATCTCGGCGCGCTATGAGCCCTATCCGCGCGATGCATTCCTGCGGACGGTGGCCCGCGCGCGGGCGCTGGGCTGGCATGTGCGCCTGCACATGGATGGGCCCGATCTTCTCGATTATGCCGACGTGCTCGAGACGCTGCACGACATCCCCGTCGTGATCGACCACATGGGCCGCATCGATCTTGCCCAAGGGCTCGCGCAGCCTGCGATGAGATGGATCCTGTCCATGCTGGCACGCGACAATTGGTGGATGATGGTGTCCAACGGCAATCGCATCTCGGCGATGGACCGGGACTGGGATGACGCCGTCCCCTTCGGCCAGGCGTTCATCGAGGCCGCGCCCGACCGCATCATCTGGGCGACCGACTGGCCGCATGTCCGCTGGCGCAAGGCGCGCATGATGAATGACGCGGAGGAGGTCGAGCTTCTCTATCGCTATGTCGATCATGACAAGGCGCTCGTGCAGAAGATCCTCGTCGACAATCCGGCGCGCCTGCACGGATTTCTGTAACGTCCCACAGGAGAGAGCGTCATGTCGTCTGCGGCTCGCACTCTGTCTCTGGCCCCGGCGCTTCTCGCCCTGGCAGCACTGCTGAGCCCGGCCGCGGCCGACGAGAAGCCGGTCGCGATTTATGTCGGCTCGGGGCCAGGCGGCGGCTATGATCTGTATGGTCGGCTCGTCGCCCGCCATATCGGCCGGCATCTTCCGGGTGCGCCCGCGGTCGCCGCCCAGAACATGCCCGGTGCCGGCAGCATCACCATGGCGAATTATATTTATACGGTCGCGCCGAAGGACGGGACCGCACTCGGGATTGGCTCTCCTTCATTGTCCTTGCTGGAGGCGCTGGGCACGCAGGGCGTGCGGTTCGAGACCGCGAAATTCAACTGGATCGGGCGCGTCGCGTCGATCACCAATGTCACCGTGAGCTGGCGCACGAGCCCGGTGAAGACGCTGGAAGAGGCGCGGGCGCGCAAGATGCTTCTTGGTGCGATCTCGCCGAACTCGCCACTGACCCAATTGCCCAAAGCCCTGAACAATGTCGTGAAGACGCAGTTCGAGATCATTCCCGGCTATGCCGATTCCAACGCGACCCTGCTTGCCATGGAACGCGGCGAGGTCGAGGGGTCGACCGTCTCGTGGGACATGCTGCGCAACCAGAAGGCGGACTGGCTGCGCGACCGCAAGGTCAATCTGCTGGTGCAATATACGCTCGAGCGGTCGCGCGATTTGCCCGATGTGCCAACCGCGCTGGAGGCGGCGCGCACGCCCGAGGAACGCCAGATCATCTCGATCTATGTCAGCGGTGCCGATGTCGGCTACGCGATCTTTGCGCCGCCGGGCACGTCCGACAGCCGGGTCGCCGCGCTGCGCAACGGTTTTGTCGCCATGCTCGCCGATGAGAAACTGCTGGCGGACGTGGACAAGACCGGGATTGCCTTCGATCCTGTGCCGGGAGAAAAGATCCAGGCCATTCTCGCCGCCGAGGCGAAGACCTATCCAGAGGTGCGCGGGCGGCTGAAGGCGCTGACCGAGGCCACCGAGGCCGGCCCATGAGCGAGGCGCAACGATGAACGAGACCCGGACTGTGCAACACAAGACCATGAGTGCTGCGGAACGGCAGGCGCGGATCGATCTCGCCGCCTGCTACAGGCTGATCGCGCTGAACGGCATGGACGACATGCATGCGACACATATTTCGGCGCGCGTGCCGGGCGAGGGGCACCATTTTCTGATCAACCCTTACGGCCTGCTGTTCTCGCAGGTGACCGCATCCAATCTCGTGAAAATCGACATTGACGGGCGCATTGTCGAGGACACGCCCCACAGGGTCAATCCGGCGGGCTTTGTCATCCATTCTGCTGTTCACGCGGCCCGCGACGATGCCATGTGCGTCATCCACACCCATACGGTGGCGGGCATTGCGATCGCATGTCTGGAGGAGGGGCTCTGGCCGCTGTCGCAGAAGTCGCTGCGTTTTTACAGGCGGATTGCCTATCATGACTATGAGGGCAAGGCGGAGGATCTCGACGAACGGGCGCGTCTCGTGCGCGATCTCGGCCCGCACCAGGCGATGATCCTGCGCAACCACGGCCTGCTGGTCTGCGGGGCCACAGTGGGCCGCGCCTACAAGACGATGGTCAATCTGGAGAAGAGCTGCAAGATCCAGCTCGCCGTCATGTCGAGTGGCGGCAAGCCGATCCGTCTGTCGGAGGCGGTCATGGAACATGCGGCCAGGCAGTTCGACCGCGATGACGCGCCAGGCGAGAAACGCCCGGACGGCTGGCCCTCGCTGCTCGCCCGCCTCGACGGGCTCGATCCCGGCTATCGGGATCTTTGATCCCGCCAAGGCAGCCGTAAGAAACCCGGAATGCGCAAACGGATCCATTTACCGGCGAGGCACCCTGTTTTCATGGAGCCTTCCGGGCTTTGCCACCGCTGGCTGCGAATGTAACAATTCTGCAACAGACTCAGAAAGACATGACTGCGCCGGTCATATTTGCCTCTAAAATAGGCATAGTTCCAAGCTTTAGGCTTGCCTTGCGGCCACCGTCCGGGGATTTTTGGCCATCGACTTTAAACAAGGGTTAATCGATTATGCGCTCACACCTGCTTCTCTCGGCCGTTGCCGCTCTCGCCATCACCTCTGCCAATGCTGCTGACCTCGCGTCCGGCAAAAAGGCTCCTGCGGCGCCCGTCGTCGTGTCGCCCTGGGATTACACGGTCGGCGCCGGCGTGACCTCGAACTACATCTTCCGTGGCATCAGCCAGTCGGACAACAAGCCCAGCGTCAACGCGAACGCTGAAATTCGCTACACCTTCTCTGACATGTTCACGGGCTATGTCGGCATCGCCGGCTCGTCGATCAAGCTGACGAACCAGTATCAGAGCCCCGGCCTCGAATTCGACGCCATGGGCGGCGTGCGCGCCACGATCGGCAACTTCGGCATCGACGTCGGCGTGATCGGTTACCTGTATCCGAGCTTCACGACGGCCGGGAACAACGCCTTGCCGACGAACCCCACCTATTACGAAGGTTACGTGAAGACCTCGTACGCGGTGAATGACAACATCTCGCTGGGCCTGAACGGCTTCTTCTCGCCGAGCTTCCTCGACACCGGCGCGAGCGGCCAGTACATCTCCGCTACGGCGGCCTGGAAGCTCCCGAATGACTTCGCTGTCTCAGGTGAATTCGGTCGCCAGTTCCTCGGCAAGGCTGACTTTACGCATGGTTCGGCTAACCTGCCGGACTATAACTACTGGAACGTCGGCGCGTCCTACGCCTACAAGATCGCCACGCTGGACCTTCGCTATCACGACACCAACCTGAGCAAGGCGAAGTGCGCTGGCATCACCGGCGAGACGTCTTCCGGCTCGGGCGCTTCCAAGTATTGCAACGCGGCCTTCGTCGCGACGCTCTCCTTCGCCCTGCAGGCCAAGGACGTCAAGTAATTGCCGGGCCTTCGGGCCCAGCTTGTGCCTGACAGATTTCAAGCGCCGGAGCGACAGCTCCGGCGCTTTTTCTTTGCGGCTCTGATCCCGATCAAGGCGGATGCGTCCCGCGCGTCCTAAAATCTGCGCAACGTCATGCGACGGGACCGGGAGCAGATGACCATGCAGACATCGATCGAGCGCGAACGTGCGATCTCGCAGCATGTTGCGGCTCATGGCCCGGCGGATTACGCGCGCTGGATGGGGGATTTTTCCACCTTCCGTGACCGCATGATCGTCGAGCTTGACAAGCTCCGCATGCCCGACGAATGGCTGGTGCGCGCGTCGCTGGCGGCCAGCCGGGCCTGGGAAGCACAGACGCCCTGTCCGATCACCGGTGCGGAGATCGACCGGCTGCGCGAAAAAGCTGCGGCGGCACTCGGCGTGTAGCCGTCATTGCGAGCGGAGCGAAGCAATCCAGACCCGCGTGGTGGTCGCTTGTGCGGCGCTGTTGTTACGGACGACACGTCACACGCAAAGATGGATTGCCGCGTCGCTTTGCTCCTCGCACTGACGAACCGATGGGTTGCCCCCTCATGTCCCGCAGAATGTCTGCGTCACGCGCTCCTCGGGCCGCGCCGGCAGCCGGTAGGCGGCGTGCCCGGGCTGCTCGTCGAAGGGCCGCGCGGTCACCGCGACAAGCTCCTCGAAAACCGAGAGGTCGTCGCGCTGGACCGCGGCCTCGATTGCCGCCTCGACGCGGTGATTGCGCGGAATGAAGGCCGGGTTCACCTGCGCCATGGCGTCAGCACGGGCCTGCGCCGTCCCGCCCTCACTGGCCAGTCGC
>CAIWVR010000441.1 GCA_903916165.1 uncultured Hyphomicrobiales bacterium
AATCCTTGACCGTTGGCGGTTCGCCGTCGCGCTTTTCGAGGTTCGTGAGCAAGGCAAGCCTGTCGTGCACAAGTTGCTGGCCGCGACGAAGAAAGACCGCGCGGTAGAGCCCCTCTTTTGAACCGAAATAATGGAAGATCAACGATTGGTTGACAGCGGCCTCCTCGGCCAGTTGGCGAAGAGATGTGCCTGTGAATCCGCAGGCGGAGAAGGTTCGCTCCGCCGCGTTGAGGATTGTCTCGCGCGTGTCATTTCTGCCTGGACGACGACCCAGCGGCTGCGTGGCTCCCTTGGACGGACCGGGTCCCGCAGGTTTTCTCCTGCGGATCGATAATGGGTCAGGTTTTGCAATGCGCATGAGCAAGATCCTGGTGGAATATCATGGATGACGACACTCACAGAAAGCGACGGCGTTGACAAAAAAGTTAAGCGAACGTTTAATTAGCGGACGTCTGGTTTGGAGAAGCCGTCACATGATATCGTCTCCCGTCTTTGAAATCGAACCGCTCACGCCAAACATCGGCGGCCGGATAACCGGTATCGATCTCCGCAAGGACCTTGATGCCGAGCAGGTGGCCCAACTTCGTCGCGCTTGGCTCGAACATATTATCCTCGTCTTCCCCGGCCAGGAGCTTTCACAGGAAGACCTCCTGAGGGTGACCGGTTATTTCGGGACACTCGGCAAATTGTCGCGTCCGGCCGAATTCAGGCCCACCGGCTATGCCCGCCTCCTACCAGACATCATGCTGATTTCCAACATTCGTGAGAACGGCCAAACCATCGGTGCGCTTCCCGATGGGGAGATGATGTTCCACCACGACATGATCCATGCAGAAAAGCCCCATAACGGCACCTTGCTCTACTCGGTCGAGGTTCCGACGCATGGTGGCAATACGCTTTTTGCAAGCGGCTATGCCGCCTATGAGACACTTGACCCTGACGTGCGTGACCGTGTCGAGGGTCGCTTGGCCAGGCATCATTATAATTATGGATCGACGCAGCGTGGCGACAGCCGCGGGGTGGCTGCCTTTGCCGAATCCACTCACCCAGCTTTCCGCACTCATGACGAGACGGGGCGAAAAGCAATTTATATCAACCGCCTCATGACAATCGGGATTGAGGGGGTTGGCCAGGCCGAGAGTGATGCGCTGCTCGAGAGGATCTGGGATCATGCAGAAAAGCCCGAGTTTATCTATGAGCATGTCTGGAGCGTCGGTGATCTCCTGATTTGGGATAATCGCTGTTCGACACATGCAAGAACTGACTTTCCAAGTGATCAGCGCCGGCTCATGCTGCGCACCACGGTTGAGGGAACGCGAAAGCCGGAATAGCATGATGGTGCAGAGAGGCTGTGAAAGGACATGATGATGGAAATTAGAGGGCTGGGCGGTCTCAAGCGCCTGACGTTGGCAGCCGTCATTGCAGCAGCCGTTTTTCCTGTCTCGGCTTTTGCCCAGTCTGTCGAACAATTCTATAGCGGCAAAACCATCAATCTTATTGTTCCCTATGCGACGGGTGGCTATTACGACACAGGCGCTCGCCTGGTGGCGCGTCATTTCGGGCGCTATATGCCGGGACAGCCCGGGCTCGTCGTACAAAATCAGCCCGGCGTGGGCGGAATTAGCCTTGCGAACCGCTTTGCGACCGGTTCACGCAATGACGGACTGGAGATTGGTGTCTTGCAACGGGCACTCCCGCAATATGCTTTCGTAGGCTTTCAGAACACCAATTTCGATCCGTTGAAACTGACCTGGATTGGTTCGCTATCGGGTTATGAAACTGATTCCTACGTCCTGACGATCAACAAGTCGCATCCCGCCAACACACTCGAAAAGTTGCGCGCCTCCGGCGAAAAGACACAGCTTGGGGCTGGACGATCCGGGTCTGCCAATCTGCTCTACTCTCTGATCGCCAAGGATCTGCTCAAATTAAATGTCGATCTTGTGCGCGGCTATGATGGCAATGCCACGATTTTCCTGGCGCAACAGCGCGGCGAGGTCGATGGGCTTTTTTCGGACCTGAGCACCTTGAAGTCAGCCAATGCCGATGCCTGGAACAGGCGCGATGTTGTGCCTATCGTTCAATTCGGCCGGAAGGCCCGGCTTCCGGAATTGCAGGACGTGCCGACCGCGCGTGAACTCGTCTCCGATCCCGAGCAGCGAGAGTTTCTCGAATTCGCTGAACTTCCGTTTTTTATCGCCTGGCCACTCGCCGGCCCGTATGGGATCCCCGCTGATCGACTGAAGGCTTTGCAGGGGGCCTTTCTCGCCATGGCGGCAGATCCAGCCTTTCTGGAAGAGGCGCGACGCATGAGCTTTGAAGTCGATCCAGTGCCCGGCCCGAAGGTCAGTGAACTGATTGCCCAGGCAGCGAAGACGAAAACGGCTCTGCGCGAAAGATTTCTGGCGCTCGTATCACAATAGGGACCGCACTGGGCAGGTCATATCTGGAGGCATCATGGGCGAGCTTAATTTGACATTGGCCTGCGGGCCCTACGATCGTACACAGGCGCTTCGCGATGGCAGCGTGAAAGCAGACGGAATCAATTTGCTTTATGTCGCAGGACAGCCGGCCGAGATATTCTGGCGGATGCTTCAATTCAAGGAATTTGAAGTCTCTGAAATGTCGATGTCGAACTACATCAGTCTGATTGGCGCGGGCGATACGTCTTTTATTGCTATTCCGGCTTTTCTGTCGCGCGTCTTTCGCCACGGATATATATTTATCAACTCAAACGCAGGCATCGAGAAGCCCTCGGATCTTGTCGGCAAGCGGTGTGGTGTTCCGGAATATAGCCAAACTGCGGCTGTCATGGCACGTGGTCTTTTGCAGCATGAATACGGCGTGCTGCCAAGCCAGATGGAATGGGTACAGGGCCGCGCTGATCGCATGAAGCTAGACCTGCCCGCCGATATCAGGATCAAGCCTGCCCCAGCCGGGCATGAGCTCAGCGACATGCTGGAACGTGGGGATATTGATTGCCTTATCACCGGGAACAACCCGGCCTCATTCCGGCGCGGGGCACCCAGTGTCAAGCGCCTGCTCCCGAATTATCTTGAACTCGAAATAGAATATTACAAGCGCACGAAAATCTATCCGATCATGCACACCGTCGTGATCCGACGTGACGTCTATGAAAGACACCCTTGGGTCGCATTGACCCTTTATCGCGCTTTCTGTGCGGCGAAGGAACGCTGTTATCGGCTGCTGATGGAAACCGGATCACCCAAGGCCACTTTCGGCTGGCTTCAGGCGATGATCGAGCAAGAACAGGCCGTCTTCGGGGCGGACTGGTATCCATATGGCGTCGAGAACAACGTCGCATCGCTCGAAGCCTTGCTGCTGTATAATTACGAACAGGGTCTCACGCCGCGCCTGATTAAGGTCGACGAGCTTTTTGCGCCCAGCACCATGCGTGAAATTCCCCTCGGCGAGGGACAGTTCACATGATCCGCACAGACTCACCTCAAAGAGGTAAATGGAGATGAAAGCTGTCAATTCTCCCATCGGGGCAGCGGTTGAGCGGGTCGAAGACTATAGGTTCCTGCGCGGCGAGGGCGAGTATGTCGGCGACCTTCGGCCGACTGACTTGCTTTACGCCGTTGTGCTGCGCAGCCCAATCGCGCATGGCATCCTGACATCCATAGATGTATCGCGAGCGAAGGCATTACCCGGTGTTGTCGGTGTTTACACCGCAATCGATATCGGAGCACAGATACCAACCATTCCATTGCGTATGGAGCCTCATCCTGATTACCTCCCCTTCGAGCAACCCGTCATTGCCTTCGAACGTGTGCGCTATGTCGGTGAACCTGTCGCTCTCGTCGTTGCCGAAAGCCAATCCATTGCTGAAGATGCTCTCGATGTGATCTGCCTCGACATCGAGCCACTGCCCGCAGTGGTCACCTGCGCACAATCCGAAGCTGTGCAAACGCTCTTATTTTCGAACACATTCAGCAATTCACCCGCCACTCTCGTCGGCTGGAAGGGCGATCCAGATCCTGTTTTTGAGACAGCCCCCTATGTCCGCAAGGAGACGTTTCGCACTCACAGGCACAGCGCCGTTCCGATGGAGACACGCGGACTCGTCGCAGAATGGGACGAGGAGACAGGCCATTTAACGGTTTCCGGGGCCGCAAAAGTGCCGTTCCATAATCGCAAAACGCTCGCGAGCCTGATCGGTTTACCCGTCGAAAATGTAACCATGCTCGAGAAGGATGTCGGTGGCGGCTTCGGGGTCCGAGGAGAATTCTATCCGGAGGATTATCTGATTCCCTTTGCGGCGCGGGCCATCGGGCGTCCCGTGCGCTGGGTCGAGGATCGCCGTGAAAGCTTGATGGCGACCAATCATTCGCGCGAGGCTGAATGCGAGTTGGAGATCGCCTGCGACAAGGATGGCCATATTCTTGCGCTGCGTGGCAAATCATCCGTCAACATGGGTGCTTATGTGCGTACGACCGGGACGACGCCGCCACGAAATATCGCGCAGGTGCTCTCAGGTCCTTATCGCATCCCTCACCTTCGTAGCGAAGTCGCGATGCGCATGACAAACAAGACGCCGAGTGCTTCCTATCGAGGGCCAGGACGGTTCGAATCTGATTTCTTCCGAGAGCGACTCCTTGAACTCGTCGCCAAAGACTTCGGGCTGGACCCAGTCGAGTTTCGTCGGCGCAATCTTGTGTCCGAGGCAGAGATGCCCTATCCGCTCGCGACTGTCGCGCCCCATAATATCGTTTCGGAATGCGATAGCGGCGATTATATGATCACGCTGCAGCGCTGTCTGGAGGAGTTTGGTTGGGCAGAAAAATATCCGCTGCGGGGTCGGCTGATCGATGGTCGCTACCACGGCGTTGCAATCGGCTGCTATCTTGAAGGTGCCGCGTCAGGGAAGGAATTCGCCCGACTGCAGCTCGAACCCGACGGTCGTTATTCAGTGTTCATCGGCTCGTCAGGAATCGGGCAAGGACTCGAGACAGTCATGACCCAAATCGCTGCGGATGCGCTGGGGGTCCCGATGACGAGGATCTCGGGCGTCCGTCACGGGTCCACGAACCTCCTCAAGAATGGGGTCGGTGCCTTCAGTTCGCGATCTGTGGTGATGGGTGGGTCTGCCATTCTCGTTGCGGCCAAGGAGATGCGCGCACAAATCGCGTTCCGCGCCTCAACATTGTTAGGCTGCTCTGCGGAATCTGTTGAAATTGGCGATGAGCGAGTTGTCGGGCCGGACGGTCGCGCCATAGACCTCGGCGCGGTCGCCGGCTCGGGATTGTCTGTCGATGGCAGCTTCTCCACACCGAAGCGCACATATAGTTATGGATCCCACGCGGCCCATGTGAGTGTCGATCCGCGCACCGGACAGGTGCATCTCGAAGATTATGTCGCGGTCGAAGATGTTGGGCGGATCATCAATCCCGAGACTCTCCACGGGCAATGCATTGGTGCCATCGTTCAGGGTCTTGGAGGCACGTTGCTAGAGCATTTGGTCTATGATGAAAATGGACAGCTCCTAACAGGAACATTCGCTGATTACATGATGCCGACAGCGACTGACTTTACCAAAATACGCGTCGTGGCGCTCGAAATGAAGCCGAGTCCAAATAATCCGCTCGGGGCAAAAGGGGCCGGGGAGGGTGGAATTATCCCGGTCGGAGGGGTCATAGCCAATGCTGTCGCATCTGCGCTGTCATCATTTGGCGTCGAGCCGAATGAACTGCCGCTCTCGCCGCCCCGCGTTTGGCGAATGCTTGAAACGGCTCGAGCGAATCTCTGATTGGCTGACAGAAAAAATATGACGACCCAAGAACATCAGACCCAGCATATCGTTATGATGAATTTTGGAGGTTGAAATGCTTTCTCGTGCCATGGTTATCTTCGCATTGCCTTTAGTTGCTGCCAGCAACGCCTTCTCGCAAACGCCAGAGCCTTTTTACAAGGGTAAGACAATTTCGCTTCTGATTGGATTCGGGGGTGGAGGGACATATGATTACTATGGGCGTCTCGTCGCAAGACATCTTGGAAATCAACTTCCGGGAAAACCGAATGTGATCGTTCAATCCATGCCTGGTGCCGGGAGCTTCACAGCTGCAAATTATATCTATTCTATCGCGCCCAAGAATGGCACTGTTATCGGTATTGTGACGCAGACACTCGCACTTGAAGAGAAAATCGGTACTCCCGGTGTACGCTACAAGGCGGCAGAATTTAACTGGATCGGGCGGGCAACGACGATCAACCAGGTCACGCTGTCGAGTGCCGACATCAAGAATATTGATGCGGCGAAACTGCGTGAGGTAACGGTTGCAACCACCGGGGCTGGCTCTCCGTCAGACAGTTATCCGAAACTGCTCAACGCACTGGCCGGTACTAAATTTAAACTGATCGGCCCCTATACGTCTTCGACCGAGGGGATGATGGCCATTGAGCGTGGCGAAGTGAACGGTGCCCTGACGTCGTGGAACACGTTAAAAGTCTCGAAGGCGGATTGGCTTGCGCAAAAGAAGATAAACATTCTCGTCCAATATTCACGTAGTCGATCGGTCGAAATGCCCGACGTTCCGACAGCCGTAGAACTTGGCACGTCACCTGAAGCTCGCGCCATTTTGACTGTCGCGGTCAGCGGAGAGGATATCGGCCGATCCTTCATAGCGCCTCCGGGACTGCCGCTGGATCGCGTCGACACTTTGCGGCTTGGCTTCGAGCAGATGACAAAAGACCCGGACCTGCTTGCCGAATTAGCCAGATCGAAAGCCGAGTTTGAACCGCTGTCCGGTGCGGCTCTGCAGCAAATGATCACCGAAGTCGATCGTGTTCCCCCGGAATTAATCGAGAAAATGCAAGCAATTCTAAATTAGCGGGATTGAAATCATAGATATTGTAACAATCATCATGTGTTTTGACCTACATGGGACCAATCTCGCATGTCGCTTGCGTTGCTCTGGATTGACGTTGGAGGCACGAGGGCAACACTTGCCCCGTGCGCCGGACATATTGTGCCCAACAGCCAGATGTTTTTTCAGTGCCGCTCTTCTGGGCAATGCGCGCTTCGTCCTGGGGGATTCTATCCCTACGCATGCCGCTGCGGTATCTCCCGGGGGTATGTCTTCAAGTGTGACATCCGAGATCGCATGTCGAGGCCAAGCATGTCTTGCTGAGCGGCCCACCAATAACTGGACCCAATGTTCCAGCAGCATGATGCCGCATGCCGGATGGGCAGACAGCTCCCTACTTTTTTCTGGTGATCAGACCAAAGTGCCTTGCCAAAATTGTTTTCAAGGGCAAAGGCGGTGTCAAAAATTGGTTGCAGAACAGCGGAATCCCGTCACAGCATGCAGATAGCATTTCTCGATATTTGTCGTTCGCACCGTCTTAGACATTAGTCTAATTGCGTGGTCCAATGTCAGCGTTTCCTATGCGTAACAAAAAAAATACACAAGCTAGGGGGTAATTCGATGCAACTCAAAGTCACGCCATTGTCTGCTGTCATGGGGGCTGAAATCAGCGGCGTCGACCTCGCTCATTTGACGGATCAAGACTTTAAAATCATCCAAAAAGCCTTTCACGATCATCTTGTGATTGCGGTCCGTGGTCAGAACCTGTCACCTCAGGAGCAGATAGCATTCACCTCGCGTTTTGGTGAGCTTGAGACACAGGCCAACGCCCTGTATGCGGTTCCGGGATATCCAGAGGTGTTGGTTATTTCAAACGACATCAAAAATGGTCAGCCAGTTGGATTGATTGATGCCGGTGATTTTTGGCACTCCGACTCGCAGTCTCGGGACAAGCCAAGCACGGCCACCATTCTGCATTCCCTGAAAAATCCTTCGCAAGGTGGCGATACGCAATTTGCAAATATGTATCTTGCCTATGATGCTTTGTCAGATGACGTCAAGCGCAGGATACAGAATCTTCATGGTGTCAACGCATCAAGTAAATTAAAAAACAAGCGAGTGACCGTTTCGAAAGACCGTCCAGACGGAGATG
>CAIWVR010000442.1 GCA_903916165.1 uncultured Hyphomicrobiales bacterium
ATCTTCGGCTATGCGTTTTTCAAATTCGCCTGGGCCTACCGGCTGTTCAATTATACGGCGATACTCGTCGGTGCGACGCCGATGCGGACGGCGACCGATGCGCGCGAGCGCCGTCGCGTCGCCATGCGCGCCGCCCAGATGAACATCGCCGCCGGGCGCCATTTCACCCGTGGCCAGCGTGCCTTTTTCTTCGCTCTGGCCTATTTCGGCTGGTTCGCCGGGCCGTATGTTTTCATGGCGACGACCGCCGCCGTGCTCGCCGTCATGTCGGCCCGCCAGTTCATCTCCGACGCCCATGAGGCCGTGCTGTACGAGCCGCCGGAAAACGGCGGGCCTTGACGGGAGCCAAAGCGACGCGCATGTGAGCCGCCATGACAAGAACGCCACCATTCAACAAAACGAAAAAGATCGAGAAGCCCCGGGGCACCGGTCTCTTGCCCAAGGAACGCATCCCCAAGCCCGGCGTCGAGGACATGATCGTCGCGCTCTGCACCGAGCGCGGTGTCGGACGCAGCATCTCTCCTATGGTGGTCGCCAAGGCCTTTTCCGAGGGACGCAAGGGCGAAGGCGCCCAGCCGAGCCATTGGGCCCGCGATGTCCGCAGCGCGGCCATCGGCCTGGCGCGGGTGGGAAAAATCTCCGTGTTCCGCAAGGGCAAGGCCGTGGAAGGCGACGATCTGAAGACGCTCAAGGGCGTCTATCGCCTCGGCCTGCCCCGTCCCGCAGGCAGCGAAGCGCTGGATGACGAGGCTGATGATACATGAAGGACGACAATGCATCTGCGAGCGAGACGGAGAACGCCGTTGGGGACGCGTCGCACCTTCGCCTGTCTGCTGAAGATCAACTTGCTTTGGCAGAAATGATCCTCAATCCTCCGGCTCCTTCACTGTCCTTGATCAGGGCTGCGCAACGCTACCGCGCCATGTTCGGACTGGACGGGCCGCCGATGCATCACCCCTCGCGTTCGGATTCATAACGCGCGCGTGTCGCTGCGTCGGGCGGATAGAGCCCCGGCAGCGGCACGCCCTTGGCGATTTCGCGCATGATCCAGGCTTCCATCCGTTCCTGCTCGACACCCAGCCGCGCGACCTCCTCGACATGGGCCTTGGGGATCAGCACGGCCCCGTCGTCATCGGCGACGATAATGTCATCGGGATAGACCGCCACGCCGCCGCAGCCGATCGGCTCCTGCCAGTCGATGAAGGTCAGGCTGGCGACGGAGGCCGGTGCGGCGACGCCCGCGCACCAGACCGGAAGCCCTGTTTCCACCACGCCCGCAATGTCACGCACCACGCCATCGGTGATCAGCGCGGTGACGCCGCGTCGCGCCATGCGCGCGCACAGGATATCGCCGAAAATACCGGCGTCCGTGACGCCCATGGCATCGACCACGCAGATCACGCCGTCCGGCATGGCCTCGATGGCGGCACGGGTCGATTTGGGCGATGACCATGATTCCGGCGTGGCGAGATCCTCGCGCGCAGGGATGAAGCGCAATGTGAAGGCTGGCCCCACCAGACGCTTGCCCTTCGCGGTCGACAGCGGCATCGGGCCTTTCATCCAGATGTGCTTGAGGCCCTTCTTCAACAGAATGAGCGTGATGGTCGCCGTCGAAATCTGGCGAAGTGCGGCGGCGATGGCGGGATCGAGTTGCGTCATGGCCGGCCTCTCAGCTGATCGGAAGCGTGAGCACGCGGATACAGGCGGGACGCTGCATCAGCGTCGCATACCAGCGCTCGGCATTGGGCGCAGCGGCGCGCGCGCAGGGCAAATTGAACCAGCGATGCATGGTCGGCGCGACCACAATGTCGGCCATTCCATAGGCTTCGCCCGCAATATAGTCGCGGCCTGCGAGATGCCCGTCGAGCATCGCCACAATTTTTGTGGCTTTCGCCAGCGACGCCTCAATGGCAGCGGCATCGCGCTTTTCCGGTGCCGTGCGGACAAGACCCATGAAAGCCGGCCCCATGGACCCGCCCAGCGTCGTGCCCTGCCAGTCCATCCAGCGGTCGGCGTCGGCGCGGATTTTCAGATCCTCGGGCCACAGCGCACCCGCGGAATGGCTGGCGCAGAGGTAGCGCACGATGGCGTTGGATTCCCACAGCACGAACCCGTCATCGTCGAGCGTTGGCACGAGGCCGTTGGGATTCATGGCAAGATATTCGGGCGTCCGGTTGATGCCGAACTGCATGCCGGCATCGGCCCTTTCATAGGCAAGGCCCAGTTCCTCAAGCGCGAGAACGGCCTTTTGCACATTGATCGAATTCAGGCGTCCCCAGAGCTTCAGCATATTGCCTCCCAAGCGTGCAAGAAAAAGCATGTTACCGGGGATGGCGCGCCGCGCAAGCTTTCACGGCCGACCCGTCGCCCAAGCATAAAACTGCTCGCGCGTCCCCGCAAAAGCGTTGCGGTCAACCTTGCCACGTATGCCTGGCACATAGCCGTCCGACTGATATTGCCAGAAGGCCCAGCGGCGGCCGGGATAGGTGACCGGCGGCGCGTGTTTCACGCTGCGCACCCAAACCGGATAGTCGGCGAATTCACCCGGATGCATGACATGTTGATAAAAATCGACCGTCACATAAATGATCGGCCGCTTGCCGTAATGGCGCTCCATCTCGGCCAGCATGAGGCGCATGTCGGCGAGCACTTCCTCGCGATGCAGCGTGCGCTTGCAGGTCCTGGACTCGGGCGTGGCCTCGACGTCGAGCACAGGCGGCAGCGCGTCGCGCTCCACTGGCACGATGCGCTTGAACTGGCCGATCTCCTCGCGCGGGTCGCGGCACCACCACACGAAATGGTAGGCGCCACGCGCAATGCCGGCGGCGCGGGCGCCATTCCAGTTCTGGGCAAATTTCTCGTCGGCATGATTGCCGCCCTCAGTCGCCTTGATGAAGGCGAATTCGACGCCGGACTCACGCACGCTCTGCCAGTCGATGTCGCCC
>CAIWVR010000443.1 GCA_903916165.1 uncultured Hyphomicrobiales bacterium
GACGCCCTATATCGGACAATTCTATTTCGACACGGCGATCTCGGGCTCGCGCGCCGCAATGGCCTCGCTGCGCGTTGTGACAGAGCCCTCGCACATCATGTTCGGCAGCGACTGGCCCTACATCCATCGCGAATATGTCGACGAACAGATTGCCGCGATGCGCACCATGCCGGAGCTTGCGGATATTTTTGCACAGGTCGAGCGCGAGAATGCGCTGGGGCTGTTTCCGCGGTTTGGGGGGTAAAACGCGCCACGTACACTCCTTCTCCCGCAAGGCGGGAGAAGGGATACTCACATTTCAGATATGTCCGACCTTCACATCCATCGATCCCACCTTGGCGATGGTTGCGCGGATGGTGTTGCCTGGCAGGACGGGGCCAACGCCCTCGGGCGTGCCCGACAGGATCACGTCGCCCGGATGCAGCGTGTAGAAAGATGACGCCCATGAGATGAGGGTGGGCACATCAAGCACGAGGTCGCGCGTATTGGCCCTCTGGCGCGCTTCGCCATCGACCGTGAGCACGAGATCGAGCCCGGCGGGATCGCCAATTTCATCTGCGCTCACAAAATACGGACCGAGCACGGTGAATGTGTCGAGCGACTTGCGCAGCGAGCGTTCCTCGGGACCGCGGATTGTCATGTCGAGGCCGATGCAATAGCCAGCGACATAGGTCAGCGCATCTGCCTTGCTGACGCGATCAGCCGTCTTGCCGATCACGACGGCGAGCTCGATCTCGTGATCGTTGCGGCGCTCGTCGTGACGAATGAGGATCGTCTCACCCGCGCCGATGACCGAGCTTGTCGCCTTCAGGAACAGGCCGACCTTCTGGATCTCGCCGACCTGCTGCTGGTGATGGATGCCGGCATCCGCGCGCGCCTCGTCGAGGTGCTTTTTATAATTGACCGGTGCCGCGACAATCTTTCCGGGATTGGCGACGGGCGCCAGCAGCTTCACATCCGCGATTTTCTTGCGTGTGCCGGTTTTCGCGGCGGCCTCCAGAGCGGGACGCAATGTGTCGAAATGTTCGATCAGAAGGTCGGTGCGCGGGAAGGGGTAGGAAAGCGCTGGCAATGCGGCCAAAGCCGAGGTGACGTCGATGACATCCTCGCCGTCCACGAGGCCGAAGCGATTGTCGTCATATCGTGCAAGTCGCATGTGTTTGTCCTTTATCGCGCGCCGTCATTGCGAGCGAAGCGAAGCAATCCAGAGGCCGCATGTGAGGCCAAAGATGGATTGCCGCGTCGCTTCGCTCCTCGCAATAACGAGGGTCAAATCTTGCCTTCGGCCTGCATCTTCCACAAATCCCAGGCCCGGTCCACTTGCGTGTCGATGACGCGCGCGGTGGTTTCGGCCTCGCCCGCGGTGAGCGCCTCGATCGGCCCGAGTCGCATGGCTTCTGCCTGCAATCTGGCGTTATTTTCGGTATAGACGGCGCGGAAGACAGCCTGTTTCACGCGGTCACCGATGACCGTTGAGCCATGGCCGCGCATCAGCACAACATTGCCGTCGCCCAGCGATTTCGCCACGCCCGCGCCCAGCGCGCTGTTGCGGATGAGCAGGTCGGAGGCGTCGCCCGCAATGTCGCGGATTTCAAAAATCGGCGCGCAGATGCCGATGAAGCCGCCCATGTGGCAGACCGCGCGAAACGGCACGCCCTTCACGATGGAGAAGGGCACCACGGCCATCGAATGCGAATGGACGACAGCCATGACGTCGGGGCGGGCGCGATAGATTTCGGCATGGATGAAGCGTTCGAGATAGACGGCGTGGCCGTTGGCGTCGAGTGCACGGCCGTCGAAATCGAAGGTCACAATATCGGCTTCGCTCACCAGCCCCGGCGCCATGTTGCGCGCCAGCAGGAACCGGTCGGAATGTTTGTCGTGGCGCGCGCTGACATGGCCGAAGCCGTCGACCACGCCCTGCCGGAAGAGGATTTTATTGGCGGTTGCCAGATCCGCGAGCAGGGCGGCATCAGCGGGTTTCGAGGCGGCGGCGGTGTCCGCGATGGTCTCGGCGGCTGCGGCGGGATCGTCGAAGAGGGAGGTGCACATGGGGGGCTCCTGATGTCCTTCGGTCGTCATTGCGAGGAGCGAAGCGACGCGGCAATCCATCTTGGGCGGCTGCCATCAGATGGATTGCTTCGTCGCCTTCGGCTCCTCGCAATGACGAGGCTGATGTTACTCATTCCCCGGCATCAGAGCCGAGCAGCCGCCGTCGACGAAGAGATCCGTGCCCGCGATGAAATCGGAATCGTCGGACACGAGAAACAGGATCGCCTTGGCGAGATCTTCCGGCACGCCAGGGCGATCGCGCAGGTTCTTCACGGGGCGTGTGGGATCGAAATGTTCCTTGCCGACCGGCGAGCCGATCTTGTTGGGCACCACGCTGTTGACGCGGATATTGTGGGGCGCGAGCTGGATCGCCATCGAGCGCGTCATGTTGGCGACGCCGCCCTTGGCCGCCGTATAGGCGATGGCGCGGTCGCGTCCGTAATAGCCCGACGTCGAGGACACGTTGACGATTTTGCCCCTGGCACCGGCCGCGATCATTGCCTTGGCGGCATGTTTTGCAAACAGGAAGGGCGCGGTCAGCGTGATCGCAATGGTGCGGTTCCATTCCTCGGTGGTGATGTCGAGCATGTGCTTGTTGTCGGAAATGGCGACATTGTTGACGAGAATGTCGAGGCCGCCGAAGGCCGCTGTCACCGCCGTCACTGTCGCATCAATGTCGCTCTCTTTGGCGACGTCGCAGACGAAGGCCTTTGCCTTGCCGCCTGCCGCATTGATCTCGGCCGCCACGCGCTCGGCGCGCTCACGGTCGAGATCGACGACGGCGACGCTGGCGCCTTCGCGCGCGAAAGTCTTGGCGACCTCTTCGCCAATGTTGCGGCCGGCGCCGGTGACGATGGCTGTCTGTCCCTGAAGTTTCATCTGTCTCTCCCTGATCTTCTTATGTGCCAGCACGGAGCTGCGCGGTTTCGTTTTCATCAATTGTATAATCGTCGTTCTGGCGTCTGGCGGCAACGCCGTAATCGCGCCGCGCCCCGTCCATCGTCACATAGCCTTCGCGCAGATCGCTCAGCACCAGCGCGGTGTCGCGCTGAAACCCGTTGGCGAAGCCGCCGCCGCCGGGCGTGTCGAGCTTGAAGCGGTCGCCGCCTTTCAGCGGATAATCGGCGTAGCGCGTCGGCAATTGCTTGGCGTGGTCGGTGTCCGGGTTGATGACAATATCCCCGGTGCGACCCTTGCCGCCGTGGGCCGCACCCATGGGGGCAATGACATGCTTGGTCGAGCGGATCGAGAAGCGCGCGTCTTCCAGATTCAGATATTCGCGGCGAATGCCGAGACCGCCGCGAAACTTGCCGGCACCGCCGGAATCGGGGATCAGCTCGAAGCTGAGCACGCGCGTGGGGAACTCGCTCTCGATGATCTCGATGGGCGCGATCTTGGCGTTCGACTGGTTGACCGACGTGCCGCTCTGGCCGTCCTTGCGGGCGCGCGCGCCGCCGCCGCCGCCCAGAATCTCATATTGCACATAGCCCTTGCCCGTATAGGTCGAGCGCCCGCCAAGAATGATCGAGCGCGAGCCGCAGCCATCGGCGCGCGCCATGTCGGGCACGATATCGGTGAGCGCGCCATAGAGCGCTTCCACCAGCGCATGGACGGTGGGATTATAGGTGTTCACAGGCGCCGGAAAACGCGGGTTCAGCACGGAGCCGTCGCGCACGTCGATGGTGAAGGCGCGCAGCAGCCCCGAGTTGATGAAGATATGCGGATCGACCAGCGAGATCAGCACATAGCCGATGGCCGCCTTCACCGTTGGCGGGCGAATATTGGCGGGGCCTTTCGTCTGGTCGGCGGAGCCTGAAAAATCGAAATGGATCTTGTCGCCGTGCTTTTCGACGACGACATGGATGCGCACCGGCTTGCCGGGCTCGACACCATCGTCATCGACAAAACGCTCGGCCTCGTAGCGTCCGTCCTTCCATTCGGCAATGGCCGCGCGCATGCGCCTTTCGGCGAGTTCGAGCAGGCGCGTGAAACAGGCCACCGCATTGTCGCGGCCGAATTTGGCAATCAGCTCGATGACGCGCTGTTCGCCGAGCCGCGACGAGCCGAGCTGGCCGCGAATGTCGCCCAGCACGAGTTCGGGCGTGCGGCTGTTGGCGGCAATGATGCGCTCGACCTCGATGTTGCGCTCGCCACGCCGCTGCACGCGCACGGCCGGCAGGTGGAGCCCTTCATTAAAGGTCTCCTTCGCCTGGCCCGAGCAGGAGCCCGGCACCGGCCCGCCGATGTCGCTCTTGTGCGCGATGGAGCCGCAAAAGCCCATCAGTTCGCCTTGAAAAAACACCGGCGTGATGACCGCCATGTCGGGCGCGTGCGGGCTGCCGCCCTCATAGGGATGGTTGATGAGATAGGCATCGCCATCCTCGATGTCGTCATAGCTGCGGATGACAGCGGCGGTACAGGCGGGGAAGGCACCAATATGCAGCGGCAGCACGACATGCTGCGCAATGACATCGCCATCAGGTGCCATAATGGCGCAGGAGGCATCCTGCGACTCGCGGATGATGGTCGAGAAGCCTGTGCGAAACAGTGAGTTCTGCATTTCCTGCACGATGCCATCGAGGCTCGCGCGGATGATTTCAAGTTCGACCGCGTCCACGGTCTTGCGCGCGCTATCCATCAGGCGGCTCCCATGGTGATGATGATGTTCTTGTAATTATCCACCCGTGCCTGCTGGCCGGGGAAGACGACGGTGGTGCAATCGAGCTGGTCGACCACGGCAGGGCCAGAGAAGGTCGCGCCGACGTCGAGTTTTTCGCGCTGGTAGACGGGGCAGGAGAGTGTCTTGCCATCGAAGCGCATGTCGCGGTGTTCGCGGATGGCGTCTTGCGTCTTCAGGCCCTGCGGTATGTAGGAAGGGAGTTTCACCGGCGGCACGCGGCCGATGCCGCGCAGGCGGTAGCTGACGATCTCGACCGGCTCGTTGGGGGCCGTATGGCCGAACTGCTGGCGATGCGCCTCGTCAAATTCAGCACGCAGCTTGCGCAGGGCACCGTCGCCGAGCGTCTCGGGCAGCGGCATGGTCAGTTCATAGCCCTGCCCGGCATAGCGCATGTCGAGCGAGCGTTCGATCTCGATGGCGCGCTCGGCAAAGCCTTCCGTCTGCAGTTCCGCGCGCGCATGGGCGACGAGATCGGCAAATTGCGCATCGACCGTGGCCTCGTCGATGCTCGCGAGCCGCGACAGGCGTGAGCGCACATAATCATGCTTCACGTCTGACATGACGAGGCCCATGGCGGAATAGACGCCGGGGAACAGTGGCACAATGACGCCCGCCATGCCGAGATCCTGTGCGATGCGGCCCGCATGCAGCGGACCCGCGCCGCCGAAGGCCAGCAGCAGGAAGTCGCGCAGGTCGTGCCCGCGCATGGTCGAGATGGCCTTCACGGCTTCCTGCATCTTCACGTTGATGATGCGGACAATGCCTTCGGCCGCATCCAGCATGTCCATGCCCAGCGGCCTGGCCACGCTGTCGACGGCGGCCATGGCGGCCGCCTTGTCGAGGCGCATCTTGCCGCCGAGAAAATTGTCCTCGCCGAGATAGCCGAGTGCGAGATTGCAGTCGGTGATCGTCGGCTGCGTGCCGCCGCGCCCGTAGCAGGCGGGGCCGGGCACGGCGCCGGCGCTGTCGGGGCCGACTTCGAGCGCACCGAACCTGTCGGCGCGCGCCAATGTGCCGCCACCCGCCGACACCGTGTTGATGTCGATCATCGGCAGGGCGATGTCGCGGCCGTCGATCTTGCCGCGATGCGACACGGAGGGTTCGCCATCCTTGATCAAAGCGACGTCGCAGGACGTGCCGCCCATGTCGAAGGTGATGAGGTTTTGCTGACCCGTCGTGCGGCAGGCCTGCACGGAGGCGGTGATGCCGCCGGCCGGGCCAGAGAGCACTGTGGCGACGGCCTTTTTCGCGGTGGCGGCGAAGGTCGACATGCCGCCGTTCGACTGCATGATATATTTCTGTTTCGTCACGACGCCGGCACCCGAGAGGCGCGTCTCCAGATTGGCGATGTAGCTGGCGAGAATGGGTTGCAGGTAGGCGTTGATGACGGTGGTTGAGAGCCGGTAATATTCGCGGATCTGCGGCACGATGTCGGACGACAGCGAGACCTCGACGCCGGGCATTTCCTCCAGCACGATCTCGCGCACGCGCTGCTCGTGCTGCGGATGCAGGAAGGAAAACAGCAGGCACACGGCGACCGACTGGACCTCGCGGCGCTTGAGCGGCTGCAGCGCTGCGCGGAGCGCGTCTTCGTCGAGCGCCTCCAGCACCTCGCCCTCGAAGGAGATGCGCTCGGGCACCTCCGCTGTCAGCGAGGCGGGCACGAGCAGGGCCGGGCGGTCATACATGATGTCGAAGATCACAGCCCCGTGCGGGCGCGACTGCTCCTGCACTTCATAAATGCCGCGAAATCCCTTGGTGACGAGCAGCGCGGTGCGCACGCCCTTGCCTTCCAGCAGGGCATTCGTGCCCACCGTGGTGCCATGGCAGAAATAGGTGATGTCGGCGGGCGCCACGCCCTTGTCGATGAGCAGTTCGACGCCGGCCAGAATGGCGCGGGAGGGATCGTCCGGGGTCGAGGGGATTTTCGCGATGGAGACCTCGTCGGTCTCCTCGTTCACATAGACGAAATCGGAGAAGGTTCCTCCGGTGTCCACCGTCACGCGATACTGACCCATTCCGCTCCCCGATGTTTCCATGCGGCGATCCCGCCGTCGTTGTCGTCAGGTTAGACGGGTTCGTCGGCCGGGACAAATACGAAGATTCTGGAATCCCATAAAATGGGATAGTGCCTTTGCGACTTTCACATGGATGGACGTCGTCTGGCAGGTTACTTTGGCCCGTCATTGCGAGCCTTGGCCTCGTCATTGCGAGCGAAGCGAAGCAATCCATCTGATGGCGGCCGCCAGATGGATTGCCGCGTCGCTTCGCTCCTCGCAATGACGAGGCGTATGACGGGCAGCAGGAGTGACAATGACCGACTACCCCCGCGACATGAAGGGCTATGGCCGCAATCCGCCCGATCCGCGCTGGCCGGGCGGCGCCAAGGTGTGCGTGCAATTCGTCGTCAATTATGAAGAGGGCGGGGAAAACAACATCCTGCATGGCGACGCGGCGTCCGAAGCCTTCCTGTCGGAAATCGTCGGCGCGGCGGCCTGGCCTGGCCAGCGGCACTGGAACATGGAATCGATCTACGAATATGGCGCGCGGGCCGGGTTCTGGCGGCTGTGGCGCATGTTTACGGCGCGCGGCATTCCCGCCACCGTCTATGGCGTCGCGACCGCCCTGCAGCGTTCGCCCGAGCAGGTCGCCGCGATGAAGGAGGCCGGCTGGGAAATCGCCAGCCACGGCCTGAAATGGATCGAGTACAAGGATTATTCCAAGGCCGAGGAGCGCGCCCATCTCGATGAGGCGATCTCCATCCACACGCAGGTCACCGGCGAGCGTCCGCTGGGCTGGTATACGGGCCGCGCGTCCATGCACTCCAACGACATCGTCATGGAGGAGGGCGGCTTCCTCTATTCGTCCGACACCTATGCCGACGATCTGCCCTATTGGGTGAAGGGTCCCAAGGGGCCGCATCTCATCATCCCCTATACGCTCGACGCCAATGACATGCGCTTTGCCACGCCGCAGGGGTTCAATTCCGGCGACCAGTTCTTCGCCTATCTGAAGGACAGTTTCGATGTGCTGCTGGCAGAGGGCCGCGCCGGTTTCCCGAAAATGATGTCGGTGGGCCTGCACTGCCGTCTCGTCGGGCGCCCCGGTCGCGCCGCCGCCCTGGCGCGCTTCATGGATTATGTGCAGTCGCATGACGACGCCTGGTGCGCGACACGGCTCGATGTGGCGCGTCACTGGCGCGCGACCCATCCGGCGGAGTGAGACGATGAAGGCCGCTTTGCTTCGCGAGATGTTTGCCGCCGCCATCGCGGCCGCGGACCCGGCGCTCTGCATGCCCCCGCATCTGCCTGAGCCCCCCAAGGGACGCACGATCGTGCTGGGTGCGGGCAAGGCGGCGGCGAGCATGGCGGCGGCTGTCGAGGCGCATTGGCCTTGGCCGTTGGAAGGGCTTGTGGTGACGCGCTACGGTCATGGAGCGCCCACCTCGCATATCGAGGTGGTGGAGGCCGCCCATCCCGTGCCGGACGCGGCGGGCCTTGCGGCGGCGCAGCGCATTCTCGCGCTGGCGCATTCGGCGGGGGCGGACGATCTCGTGCTTTGCCTGATTTCGGGTGGCGGCTCGGCCCTGCTGTCCTTGCCGGCGCCGGGCCTTACGCTGGCGCAAAAGCAGGCGGTGAACCGAGCCCTGCTCGCCAGCGGCGCCGGGATCACCGAGATGAATGGCGTGCGCAAGCACCTGTCGGCGATCAAGGGCGGCCAGCTCGCCGCCGCCTGCGCGCCCGCGCGCGTGGTGTCGCTCGTCATTTCCGATGTGCCGGGCGACGATCTTGCGGTCATCGCCTCGGGGCCGACCGTGCCCGATCCGACGACGTGCGCGGCAGCGGCGGCGATCCTCGCGCGGCTTGGCATTGAAACGCCCGTGCTGGTCGAGACCCCCAAACCCGGCGACGCGGCCTTCGCGCGTGTGGACAATATCCTCGTCGGCAGCGGCCTTGCCTCATTGAATGCGGCGGCAGAGGTCGCGCGCCGGGCGGGCTATCATCCGCTGGTGCTCGGCGATTATCTCGAGGGCGAGGCGCGCGAAATGGCGCTCGTCCATGCGGGGCTCGCACGGCACCTGCTGCGCGGGCAGGGGCCGGTCCCGCTGCCCTGCGCGATCATCAGCGGCGGCGAGGCGCGCGTCACCGCGCACAGCGGTCGCGGCGGCCGCAACAGCGAATTCCTGCTGGCGCTGGCCCTGGCACTGGAGGGCGTCGAGGCTCACGCGCTGGCCGGCGATACGGACGGGATCGACGGCACGCAGGACAATGCGGGGGCCGTGATGGCACCGGACACGCTGGCGCGCGCAAGAGCCATGGGGCTCGAGGCGCGCGCGATGCTCGATGCGCATGTGTCTTATGATTTCTTCGCGGCGCTGGATGATCTCGTCATGACCGGACCGACGCTGACCAATGTGAACGATGTGCGGATCGTGTTGGTGGGGTGAGCGTGACCGCCCCTCTTCCGCCAGCGTGGGAGAAGGACGGAGACTACGCTTTGAGTGCAATTGCCTGCGCCTTTACACTCGTCAAATAACAACAAGGCCGAATCGCCCATGACAGACGCCACCATCCCCACCCCCCC
>CAIWVR010000444.1 GCA_903916165.1 uncultured Hyphomicrobiales bacterium
CCCGTCATCGGTGACCTTGATGAAAGCAACCAGACTGATGGCGATCAACGCCATGCCACCAAGCGCAAGCCCGCCCCACGGAATGTCCCGCAAGACATCGACCCGTGGCAAGTCCGGGCCGGAAGCGTCGTCACGCGAAGCGTCGAAATCGATCCGGGACATGAATCTCTCACGCAGCGAATGCCCGGCAGAAGCCGGTGACCGGTGGCATCGGAAAACGAATCAAAAAGCCCGGCGCGGCGTCAGGATGACGCAGGCCGGGCCTAATCCAAAGCTAATGGAACCTTAATGAACAGTTATTTCATTGCTATTACGCAACGTCAGTTCGCTGTCTTCTCCGTCGGCTTGCCCACATCGTCGACCTGCGCCTTCGTGTAGGTGCCCCGCAGCATTTCGAGCGCCGCCTTCAACTGCTTGTCATTCTTCGGGTCGGGCGGCACATAGGCCTGCGAACCGGTCTTTTCCTCGTCCCCGTTCTTGAGATGCCCCTTGAGCGATGCCTCGCCCTTGGTGTCATCCTTGCCTTTCAACTCATCCGGCACGTCCTGCAGGATCTGGATGTCAGGCTCGATGCCCTTGGCCTGGATCGACCGGCCGGACGGCGTGTAATAGCGCGCGGTGGTGAGGCGCAGCGCGCCATTGTTCTGGCCGAGCGGAATGATGGTCTGCACCGACCCCTTGCCGAAGGAGCGCGTGCCGATGATGGTCGCACGCTTGTGGTCCTGCAGGGCACCGGCAACGATCTCGGACGCCGAGGCCGACCCGCCATTGACCAGCACGATCACCGGCTTGCCCTTCGACAGGTCGCCGGGCCGCGCGTTATAGCGCTGCGTTTCATCCGCATTGCGCCCGCGCGTCGAGACGATCTCGCCCTGCGTCAGAAAGGCGTTGGACACGGCAATCGACTGGTCGAGCAATCCGCCGGGATTGTTGCGCAGGTCGAGGACATAGCCCTTGAACTTGTCAGACGGCACATCGGCGCTGAACTTGCTGATCGCGGTCTTCACGCCATCATAGGTCTGTTCGTTGAACTGCGTGATGCGGATATAGCCGACATCGTCGCCTTCCTGACGGAAGCGCACCGACTTGATCTGGATGACCGCGCGGGTGATGGCAATATCCCGTGACTCGCGGGCCGAACCGCGCAGGATGGTCAGCTTCACGGCGGTATTGACCTGGCCGCGCATCTTGTCGACAGCCTGGTTGAGTGTCATGCCCTGCACGCTCTCGCCGTCGATGGCGGAGATGATGTCGCCTGACAACACGCCTGCGCGCGCCGCCGGCGTGTCATCGATCGGGGTGACGACCTTCACGAGACCATCTTCCTGCGTGACCTCGATGCCGAGCCCGCCGAATTCGCCGCGCGTCTGCACCTGCATGTCGCGGAAGCTTTTTGAATCCATATAGCTGGAATGCGGATCGAGCGAGGCCAGCATGCCCGAGATCGCGGACTCGACCAGCTTCTGTTCGTTCGGCTTCTCGACATAATCGGAACGGATCTTCTCGAAGACGTCGCCGAAAAGGTTGAGGTTTTTATACGTATCGGAGCCAGCTGCATTGGCGGCGCCGGCCGCGAAAATTCGCGTCTGGGTCCCGACCATGACAGTCGACGCGCCGAGCACGGCACCGAGCACGACGAGGGAGATCTTGCGCATTATCCGCGAACCTTTTCCAGCTCGGCCTTCGCCCACCATGGGCCCGGGTCTATAGCCGCCCCGTCTTTTCGGAATTCAACATAGAGAATGGGCTGTGCAGCGCCAAGAGCAAGTGCTGATGCCGTCCTGATCGAGCCGTCACCCATTGTGGCGACCGGTTCCCCAGCCAGAACAAACTGCCCAACCTCAACGCTGATCCGCTCCATACCTGCCAACACGACATAGTATCCGCCGCCGGCATTGATGATCAAGAGTTGGCCGTAAGTGCGGTATGGCCCGGAAAAAGCGACCCAGCCATCGGACGGAGCCGCCACGGGCGCGCTCGGACGGGTCCCGATTGACAGGCCTTTTTCCGCGCCGCCAATACCGTCGGGCGCGCCGAAACCCTTGATAAGATTGCCCGCGACCGGAAGCGGCAAAAGGCCGCGCGCATCGGCAAAGGCGATCTTGGGCGCAAGCCTGGCCGTGTCGTTGAACGGCAGCGCGGCCACGCGCGACTGCCCCCTGGCCTGGGCGGCGTCGCCCGCCTTGCGTTGCGCCTCGTCAGCCGCACGCGCCTGCTCGGCCGCGCGTCCCGCCGGCGCGAGCTCGGCCTCGGAGCGGGCGATCAATTCCTTGAGATCGGTCGCCTGCCGCGCCAGTTCGGCGGCGCGGCGACGCTGGTCGACGAGCTTTTGCTCGGCGTCCTGCAAGGCCCCCTGCCGCGCGTCGACCAGACCGGCGAGTCGCTCGCCATCGCGCCTGAAGGCTTGCGCTTCGCCGTCAAGCTTGTCTTTTTCGGAGGCAATCGCGCGGCGCAGGATCACGAGATCGTTGAGGTCGGACGCGAGCGCCTGCGCTTCGCCGCGAATTTCCGGCAGCACGGCACCCAGCAGCATGGACGCGCGCACCGCGTGCAGCGCGTCTTCTGGCGAGGCGAGCAAGGCAGGCGGCGGGCGCCGCCCCATGCGCTGCAGTGCCGCCAGCACGGTGGCGAGCACGTCGCGCCGGCTGGCGAGCGAGGCGCGGATGGCCTCCTCGCTGCCATTGGCGATGTCGAGCCGCTTCTCGATGTCGATCATGCGCGCCTGCGTCTGGCGCATCTTGGCACTCGTGTCGATCAGCGCGGCATTGAGGCGCGCGCGGTCGCTGCGGATCGCCTCCATCTCGGCTTCGAGCGCGCGACGACGATCCTCCGCGGCGCGCAGGTCGGTCTCGACGCTGCGCAGCCGATCGGGCGACGGCGCCTGGGCGTGAGCGGGCGCGCAGCACAGCAGCGCCGCAACAAGGAGCGGGACGCGGAATGAAAGGCTGATTTGCAAAGGTCCGATCAAAAGTCCTGTCACCTGCAACGCCAACACCCTCCCCCTTGCGGGGAGGGCCGACCCGGCGAAAGCCGAGCGGGGTGGGGGTCGAGCAACCTTGCAATCATTGCACGACCCCCACCCCTAGCCCCTCCCCGCAAGGGGGAGGGGGATGCACTCGCCATATCGAATCAATATCGTAAGCATAATCGTCCATCGCTTCACACGCGATGGTACGGGTGTCCCGATAAAATGGTGATCGCCCGGTAGATCTGCTCGGCCGCCATGATGCGCACGAGCTGGTGCGGCCAGGTCATCGCGCCGAAGGCGAGCACCAGCGAGGCGCGGGCGCGCAAGGCAGGATCAACGCCGTCGGGACCACCGATCAGCAAGGCGTAACCGGCCGCGCCGCCATCGCGCGCGGCGCCGACATCAGCCGCGAAAGCCTCGCTGCCCATGGCTTTGCCGCGCTCGTCGAGGACGACGAGACGGGCACCGGCCGGAATGGTCTGGATCAAGGCACCTGCTTCCTCGGCCTTGCGGTCCTCGGGGCGACGCGCGCGGGATTCGTCGGCCTCCCGCATCTCGACGCCGGTCAGCCCGACGCCGCGCGAGGCGGCCTGCGCGCGCTCAAGATAACGGGCGCAAATGTCTCTTTCCGGACCGGCTTTCAGCCGTCCGATGGCCGAGAGGTAGAGGCGCATGAGGGATCGGGCGAGCGCCGGTCAGGCGCGCCGCTCGGCCTTCAGTTCGGCCGGACGATCCCCGCCCCACATCTTCTCCAGATTGTAGAACTGGCGAACTTCGGGGCGGAACACGTGGACGATCACGTCGCCAGCGTCGACGAGAACCCAGTCGCAATGTGGCAGGCCTTCGACGCGGGGCGTCGAATAGCCGGCTTCCTTGCAACCCTTGATCACGCGATCTGCGATCGCGGAGACGTGGGTCGTCGAGCGCCCCGTTGCGACAATCATCGCATCGGCGAGCGAGGTCTTCCCGTTGAGATCGATGGTAAGGACATCCTCGGCCTT
This sequence comes from uncultured Hyphomicrobiales bacterium, assembly GCA_903916165.1. Lineage (GTDB taxonomy): Bacteria > Pseudomonadota > Alphaproteobacteria > Rhizobiales > Beijerinckiaceae > Terripilifer. Next base: position 3,970 of record CAIWVR010000444.1, read on the forward strand.
CGCATCGTCGAGGCTGTTGAGGATGTTGCGAACGAGCTGGCCGGTATCGGGTTCAGCCTGAACACGAACCGGTTCGGGCGAAGCTTGGGGCGCCCGGGCTTGGACCGTGGGTATCAGAGCCATATCTCCTGTGGGCCGCGTAGGGACGCGGCACTTGTTACTGTGGGCGCAATGCCGGTGAAATTCAACCGTTCTTATCAGCGCAAAGCTGGCGGAACGATGGCTGAGGGTCCTGTTTGCGTCAGGCTTGCGCCAGCGCGACGCAGCGCGGTCGAGGATAAGCCCGAGCGCGGTCCGTGCAGGAAGAGAAAGGCAGGCGTCGGAGCGCCCGCCAGGCGTGCGCCATCGCCTTCACGCAGGCGATAGCGGGAGAGATATTGCCCCGCGCGGCTGTGCGCCGCCTTCAGGGTGGAGCCGGGCCGATCGATCACCGCCACCGGCGTCAGCGCGGCAATGTCGCGCCAGCGCTGCCAGCGATGAAACTGCGCCAGATTGTCAGCGCCCATCATCCAGACGAAATCGACGCCCTGGCACCGCCGCGTCAGATAAGCGATGGTGTCATAAGTATAGCGCGTGCCGATTTCCGCCTCGAAACCGGTAATGTCAATGCGCGGATGATCGGCGAGCTTGCGCGCCGCCGCCATGCGCTGCGCCAGCGGCGGCAGGCCCGCATTTTCCTTGAGCGGATTGCCGGGCGTGACGATCCACCATACGCGATCCAGCTTCAGGCGCGTCAGCGCAATGCGGCTGACGAGCAGATGACCGGCATGGGGCGGGTTGAACGTTCCGCCAAACAGGCCGATGCGCATGCCCTTGGTGTGCGGCGGCAGATGCGCGGGCATCGGCGGCGCACCCGCGCTCGCCAGGCGGCGCGGCGGATCGGCGAAACGGAGCGCCGTAACCGGCGTCAGAAGACTCACGGACGCGTCTGGCCGTTGCCGCGCACGCGGTATTTGAAAGAGCACAATTGCGCGAGGCCGACAGGACCGCGCGCATGCATGCGGCCCGTCGCAATGCCGATCTCGGCACCGAAGCCGAATTCGCCACCATCGGCAAATTGTGTCGAGGCATTGTGCATGACGATGGCAGAATCGACCTCGTTAAGAAATCTCTCTGCTGCAGCCATATCTTCCGTGATGATACAATCAGTGTGGTGCGAGCCGTGCGTCTCGATATGGTCGATCGCCACGTCCAGCCCGTCAACGACACGGCACGCGATGATGCTGTCGAGATATTCGAGCTTCCAGTCGGCTTCGGTCGCGGGCACCACGCGCGGGTCGACAAGGAGCGTCGCCGCGTCGCCGCGCACTTCGCACTCCGCGTTGAGCAGCATTTTCACGAGCGGTGCCAGCAGCGTCGATGCAACGGCGCTGTCGACGAGCAGCGTTTCTGCCGCCCCGCAGATACCGGTACGCCGCAGCTTCGCATTGCGCACGATGGAGCGGGCCTTGTCGGCATCCGCGCCAGCGTGGATGTAGACATGCACGATGCCTTCAAGATGCGCGAAGACTGGCACGCGCGCCTCGTCCTGCACGCGCGCGACAAGGCTCTTGCCGCCGCGCGGCACGATGACGTCGAGCGCGCCACCCAAACCTTTCAGCATTTCCCCGACCGCCGCGCGATCCTTCACGGGCACGCGCGAGATCGTAGCTTCGGGCAGGCCCGCTGCACGCAATCCCTCAACGAGACATGCGTGAATGAGGCCGGAGGAGAACGTCGAATCGGATCCGCCGCGCAGGATGCAGGCATTGCCGGCCTTGAGGCACAGGGCACCGGCGTCGGCGGTGACATTGGGGCGGCTCTCATAGATCACGCCGATGACGCCGAGCGGCGTCGACACGCGCTCGATGGTGAGGCCGTTCGGGCGCTTGATGGTTTCGAGCACTTTCCCGACGGGATCGGGCAGATCGGAAATGCTGTCCACACCCGCCGCCATGGCCTCGATGCGCGCGGCATCGAGCATGAGCCGGTCGAGCAGCGCACGGCTGGCGCCAGCCGCTTCCGCCGCCGCCATATCCTTCGCATTGGCGGCGAGAATCTCGTCCGCCCGCGCCCGCAGCGCGGCAGCTCCGGCGCGCAGGGCCTGGTTCTTCACCTCGGGCGACGCCAGCGCCACGGCGCGCGCCGCGCGACGCGCAGAGCAGCCCAGCGCCAGCATCAGGGCGGGCACATCCTGCACATCGTGGAGGTGGACGGGATCGGTCATGGACAATGATCTAGCAGAAGAGGACGGGCAGTGTCATGTGCGGGACTTCGAGCGGGTCAGTCGACGCTCAGGGCCATGTCGTCGCGATGGATCATCTCAGCACGACCTGGCGCGCCGAGCACCGCTTCGATCTCGCGCGAATTGCGACCCACCAGCTGCGCGGCCTCGACCGCGTCATAGGCGACAAGCCCACGGCCGATCTCGGCCCCGCGCGGATCGCGGATCAGAATGCAGTCGCCGCGCGCGAAAGAGCCCTCGATGCGCACAACGCCTGCCGACAGCAGGCTCGCGCCCGAGGCCAGTGCGCGCGCCGCGCCTGCGTCGATATGGGCCGCACCGCGCGGTTCGAGCGAACCGGCGATCCATTTTTTGCGGGCCGTAACGGGATTGGACGGCGTGAGAAACCAGGTGCAGCGGCCGCCCTCAGCGATGCGCTGCACCGGATGGGCCACGCGTCCGTCGGCGATCACCATATGGGTGCCACCCGATGTCGCGATCTTGCCCGCCTCGATCTTGGTGCGCATGCCGCCACGCGACATTTCGCTGGCCGCCCCGCCCGCCATCGCCTCGATCTCCGCATTGATGCGCGGCACGATGGGAATGAGTTGCGCTGACGGATCGAGATGCGGCGGCGCGGTATAAAGGCCGTCGATGTCCGACAGCAGGATCAACAGGTCGGCGCTCGCCATGGTGGCGACACGCGCGGCCAGGCGGTCGTTGTCGCCATAGCGGATCTCGCTGGTGGCGACCGTGTCGTTCTCGTTGATCACCGGCACGGCGCGGAATTCGAGCAGTTTTCCAATGGTCTCGCGCGCATTGAGATAACGGCGGCGCTCCTCGGTGTCATTCAGCGTGACGAGAATCTGGCCCGCCGTGATGGCGCGCGCGCCAAGCACTTCCGACCAGGTGCGCGCCAGAGCGATCTGGCCGACAGCCGCCGCAGCCTGGCTGTCTTCGAGGCGCAGGTCGCCCTTCGGCAATTTCAGCACCGTGCGGCCAAGCGCAATCGAGCCCGACGAGACCACCAGCACATCGCAGCCTTTCGCGTGCAGGCCGGCCAGATCATCCGCCAGCGCCTCCAGCCAGTCACGCTTCAAGGCACCCTGCGCATGATCGACGAGCAGCGACGAGCCGACCTTCACGACGATGCGGCGGAACGAGGAAAGGGCGGGCGTCGTGGTCACTCTGGTTCAGGCCTTCAGGGGCTGCCAGGCCTCGACGGCCTTGGGATTGTCGGCGACACGCGCCTCGTCGATGATGCGCGCGAGATCGCGCAGGGTCTCGGTGACATGCGTATTGGTCGCCGCCGACAGTTTGATCGGCGCGCCGCGCTTGACACCCTCGGGCAAGGCGGGACCGGCCGTGCGCATGGCGCGCTTCAGGCGCTCCATCTGCTTCTTGATGGTCTCGTCGTCGACCGTGTCGACCTTGGAGAGCGCGACGATCTCCGCCTTTTCGTCAAGCCCGTTGCCATAGGCGGCGAGCTCGTGGCGGATCGTCTTGTAGGATTCGCCTGCATGGTCGCAGCCGACATCAACCAGATGCAGCAGCACGCGGCAACGCTCGACATGGCCGAGGAAGCGGTCGCCGAGGCCAAGGCCCTCATGCGCGCCCTCGATCAGGCCGGGAATATCGGCCAGCACGAATTCGCGTCCGTCGACATGCACCACGCCGAGGCCCGGATGCAGGGTCGTGAACGGATAATCCGCGATCTTGGGCTTGGCCGCCGTGACAGCGGCAAGAAAGGTCGACTTGCCGGCATTGGGCAGGCCGACGAGGCCCGCGTCCGCGATCAGCTTGAGGCGCAGCCAGATCGTCATCTCGATCCCGATCTGGCCGGGATTGGCGCGACGCGGTGCGCGATTGGTGGATGTGGTGAAATGCAGGTTGCCGAAGCCGCCGTTGCCGCCGCGCGCCAGCACGACGCTCTCGCCCACTTCCGTCAGATCGGCGATCAGCGACTCGCCGTCCTCGTCATAAATCTGGGTGCCGACCGGCACTTTCAGCACGGCGTCGGCGCCACGGCCGCCCGCGCGGTTGCGGCCCATGCCGTGCATGCCGGTCTTGGCCTTGAAATGCTGCTGGAAACGATAGTCGATCAGCGTGTTGAGACCATCGACGCAGATGACGAGCACGTCGCCGCCGCGGCCGCCGTCGCCACCGTCGGGACCGCCGAACTCGATGAACTTTTCACGGCGGAACGAGACGGCGCCGGCACCGCCGTCGCCCGAGCGGATGTAGATGCGGGCCTGATCGAGGAACTTCATGTGTCTTCCCTAGCCGAGGCCACGTGTTGGAGCAATGGCCGCGGCGCAATGGAGCGCCCGGACGAGACCTGCCCCGCCCGGGCGTTTGGTTAAACAGTCGCCGCCCGCGGCAGCGCGATGCGGCGTGCGACATGACTTGCAAGTGAACTTGCAATGCGACTTGGCGCATCCGCACGGGCGGCGAGCCAGGCCGTGCGCGTCACCATCACCTGCCGGGCGTCCGGCATCGGCTGCGGGAAGCCGCAGCGCGCGAGAACCTTGCGCGCGGCGACATTATCCTCGCAGACCGGCGCCTCAATGCTCTGCGCATCCGGCAGCATGAACGCCATGTCGAGCACGCCCTCGATCGCCGCCTGCCTCAGGCCCTGCCCCGATTGGGGCTTACCGAGCCAATAGCCGAGCACGAGATCGGACGCCCCTGACACCGCCGCGCCGCGCGCCTGCACGATCCCGCGGCCATCCGCATTGGCGCGGCGCGCGCCGGGCGATGTTGGGATCCGAGGCGAGCCGGACGAAGGACGACGCGTCCACGGTGCCCGGCCAGCGCAGCCAGAGACGGGCGGTCTCGATCCGGAACACATCGTCACGGGTCAGATCGGGAAACATGGAAAGCTCCAGTCCGATTGCGGCGCAAGACCCGGGACTGACCGGGACATGCGCCAGAACGACGAAGGGGAAGTGGTCTCCCACTTCCCCTGGCCCCCTTGCGAGATCGGACTGGTCCGGATCTTGGCGGGCTGTCGCCCCCTGGATCCTCTGGCTCGTTGAAGAACCTGTCCACCGGGTCTCGTGAGAGACGGTGGGGGCTCTTCGTCAAACCACCACCTTTATTCTGCGGCCTGCGCCTGCGGCACGACTGTTACGAAAGCGCGCCCATTGGCCTTGGTGACGAAGAGCACCTTGCCGGGGACGAGGGCGAAGAGCGTGTGATCGACGCCCATGCCGACATTGGAGCCGGGATGCCACTTCGTGCCGCGCTGGCGCACGATGATATTGCCGCCGATGACATTTTCGCCACCGAACTTCTTGACGCCAAGACGGCGCCCGTCAGAGTCGCGGCCGTTGCGGGATGAGCCGCCTGCCTTTTTGTGAGCCATAGTCCTGCTCCAAACCTGAGTGGCCTGTGGAATGTTCCGAAGGCCAGAATGAATGTTGTGTGAGCTCTATCGCAAGACAGAGCCCGTCTCGAAACCGGGTCGCGCGATCAGTTCAGCGCGATTCCCGTGATGCGCACGATCGTCAGATCCTGACGGTGACCGCGCTTGCGCTTCGAATTCTTGCGGCGGCGCTTCTTGAAGGCGATGACCTTCGGACCGCGATCCTGCTTGACGATTTCACCTGAGACCGTGACGCCGGCGACCGTCGGGGCACCAACATTGATGGTCTCGCCATCGACGAGCATGAGCACTTCGTTGAACGTCACCACATCGCCGGCTTCGCCAACGAGGGTCATGACGGTAATCTTGTCTTCGGCGGCAACCTTATATTGCTTGCCGCCGGTTTTGATGACTGCGAACATCGTTTTTCCTCGTGTTCAATCCGGCTCTGCCCTCAAGAGGACGGCCAGCTTCTTTGCAGGTGCAAACCAGCGTGAATGCTCCGGCCTCCGATGGGCCTGGGCCCAAACGAAAGATGCGGCCCGAAAGCCGCGCGCCGAAGCGAGGGGCTTCTATAGGGGGAGGCGGGGCGCGGAGTCAAACAGAAACGAGGAAAGCGTGGACGGCAAGCCGCGTGTGCGCCCTTCTCCCGCGCTGGCGGGAGAAGGTGGACCGCGAAGCGGGACGGATGAGGGTTTGCGCTACTGGCAGGCGCCCTCACCCGTCTGCCTTCGGCAGCCACCCTGTCCCGCCAGCGCAGGAGAAGGGCGCTCAGCCCCATTGCCCTGCGGGACAACTTAGCTAAACTTGTCGTCATGACACTCATCATCAACAACAAAGACGTCGCCCAGGTCCTCACCATGCCCGACACGATCGCGGCGCTGGAGACGTCCTATCTCAACCTCGCTTCCGGAGAGGCCATCTGTCGGCCCCGGATCGACATCCGCATCCCCACCAGCGACCCCACCAAAAATTACCAATGGGGCACGATGGAGGGTGGCTCGACGGGCGGCTATTTCGCCATCCGCATGAAGTCCGACATCGTCTACGAAAGCCAGTACAATGGCGTCGTCACGCAGGAGAAATATTGCACGAAGCCCGGCCTGTTCTGCGGCCTCATCCTGCTGACCTCGATCGAGAATGCCGAGCCGCTGGCCCTCATCAACGACGGTCATCTGCAGCACATGCGGGTCGGCGGCGATGGCGGGATCGGGGTGAAATATATGGCGCGCCAGGACGCCGAGGTGGTGGGCATCATCGGCTCGGGCGGCATGGCGCGCACCCATATGCAGAGCTTCACGGCCGTGCGCAATATCAAGAAGGTGCAGGTGTTCAGCCCCACCAAAGCCAATCGCGAGGCCTTTGCCGAGGAGATCCGTGCGCTTTATGGCATTGAGGTGCAGGTCTGCGACGCGCCCGAACAGGTCTATCGCGGCGCGCATATTGTGGCGGGGCTGACCGATTCCGCCCTGCCGGTGCTGAACGGCGACCTGCTGGAGCCGGGCACGCATATTGTCAACATCGGCGGCGGCGGCATTCCCGACCGCAAATCGCTCGACCGGGTGGATGTCTACCTGCGCTTTGGCGACGCCCCCGCCCCGCGCGACCGCCCCGAGCTGGCGCTCGACGACGAGTTTATCACCTGGGAAGCCCGCCCGACCGCGGCCAGGCACGGCGACCGCCGCAAGGGCAAGAAGGCGCATGGCGTGACACTGCCCGACAAGCGCATCACGCTCGCCGATCTCGTCTCGGGCCAGGCCAAGGGCCGCACGTCGGAC
>CAIWVR010000445.1 GCA_903916165.1 uncultured Hyphomicrobiales bacterium
GGTTACTGATCGAGCTGCCAGGCCGTGCCGGAGGTCGTGGGCGCAAGGCCCAGATGATGGGCGATGCTGGCGCCAATGTCGGCAAAGGTCGGCCGCGCGCCCAGCGCCCGCGCTACAATGTCTGGCCCGAAGGCCAGCACGGGAACCTGCTCGCGCGTGTGGTCGGTGCCGGTCCACGTCGGGTCGTTGCCATGGTCGGCGGTGAGCACGCAAAGGTCGCCGGGCACCAGCGCCGCCAGCAGTTCGGGGATGCGCGCGTCGAAACGCTCGAGCCCAGCCGCATAGCCGGCCACATTGCGGCGATGGCCGAAGTCTGTGTCGAGATCGACGTAATTGGCGAACAGGAAGCCGCCGTCCGGAAGGGTTTTCAGCGCCGCGACTGTCATGGAGAAATGCTCCATGTCGTCGCGGCCCTTCATCTCGGCGCCGGTGTTGCGATGACCGAAAATGTCGCCAATCTTGCCGATGCTGACAATGGCGCGCCCGGCCTCCGCCGCGCGATCGAAGATCGAGCCATAGGGCGGTGGCAGCGAGAAATCCTTGCGATACTGCGTGCGTTTGTAAGTGTCGGGCGACGTTCCCACGAAGGGCCGCGCGATGATGCGTCCGATGTGCAGGCGATCACACAGGCGCCGCGCGATGCGGCAGACCTCGTAGAGGCGCTCGCGCCCAAAACTGTCTTCATGCGCGGCGATCTGCAGAACGGAATCGATGGAGGTGTAGACGATGGGCTTGCCACTGCGCACATGTTCGTCGCCCAGTTCCTCGATGATGGCGATGCCGGACGCATGGCTGTTGCCGATCACGCCCGGCAGGCCCGCCTCGCGCACGAGATCTGCGATCAAAGCTTCAGGAATGGCCGGCGTCGCATCGGGAAAATAACCCCAGGCGAAATCCGCCGGCGCACCGGCTATTTCCCAATGTCCCGAGGGCGTGTCCTTGCCCAGCGATTGCTCGATGGCCGTGCCCCAGGCGCCTGTGGCGCGGCCCGAAAAACCTGGCGGCAGGCACCCCGTCGCCAGCCGCGAGACGGCGCCGAGGCCGAGCGCATCGAGGTTGGGCATGGCAAGCGGACCGTTACGAAGGCCCATCACATCGGCCTGTCCTGCCGCGCAACGTTCCGCAATATGGCCGAGCGTGTCGGCGCCGACATCGCCGAAGCTTGCGGCATCTGGCGCATTGCCGCAGCCGAAGGAATCGAGCACGAGGATGAGGGCGCGGCTCATGCGCCGGTCGCCATAGGCGCGGCCTCAATCGAAAAGGCCGCGGCGAACAGGGCGCGCGTATAGTCGCTTTTCGGTGCGGCGAAAATCTCGGTCGCGGGACCCGATTCCACCACCTTGCCGTGGCGCATGACGATTAATTCGCTCGCCAGCGCGCGCACCACTTTCAAATCGTGGCTGATGAAGAGATAGGCGAGATTGCGCCGCTTCTGCAGGTCGCGCAGCAGGTCGACGATTTGCGCCTGAACCGACATGTCGAGCGCGGAGGTCGGCTCGTCGAGCACGACGAATTTCGGGTTGAGCGCCATGGCGCGCGCAATTGCGATGCGCTGGCGCTGTCCGCCGGAAAATTCGTGCGGATAGCGGTCCATGGCGGCGGGATCGAGACCGGTGTCGGCGAGCGCGCGCGCGACGATCTCGCGGCGTTGCGCGGCGTTCAATCCGTGGTCCTGGACCAGCAGCCCCTCCTCGACGATATCGGCCACCGACATGCGGGGTGAGAGCGATCCGTAAGGGTCCTGGAAGACGATCTGCATGTCGCGCCGCAGCGGCCGCATGGCTTTGGAATCAAGGCCGTCGATGCGCTGTCCCAGATAGGCGATCGGCCCTTGCGAGCGGATGAGCCGCAGGAGAGCCAGGCCAAGCGTCGTCTTGCCGGAGCCCGATTCACCGACCACCCCGACTGTCTGGCCTTCGCGCACAATGAGCGAAATGCCATCGACCGCCTTCACATGGCCGATGGTGCGGCGAAGAAAGCCGCGCTTGATGGGAAACCACACCTTGATGTCGTCGCCAGTGATAATGGGCGCCGCAGCGGGATTGCTGGGTGCTGGCATTCCCTTGGGCTCGGCGGCGAGAAGCGCGCGCGTATAGGCATGTTGCGGGTTTTCAAAAACCTCTGCAACAGAGCCGGCCTCGACGATGGTTCCCTTCTGCATGACGCAGACATCGTCGGCGATCTTGCGCACGATTCCCAGATCATGCGTGATGAACAGCATGGCCATGCCAAGCTTGCCCTGCAGCTCCTTCAGCAGCTTGAGAATCTGTGCCTGCACGGTCACATCGAGCGCGGTTGTCGGCTCGTCGGCGATGAAGAGATCCGGGCGGTTGGCCAGCGCCATGGCGAGCATCACGCGCTGGCGCTGGCCGCCCGACAATTGATGCGGATAGGCTGACAGCCGTGTCGCGGGGTCGGGGATGCCGACTTCCGACAGCAGCTCGATGACGCGCGCGCGGATCGTGTCCGCACCGCGTGCGCCATGCAGCACAAGAATTTCGCCCACCTGCTTCTCGATGGAATGCAGCGGATTGAGTGACGTCATGGGTTCCTGGAACACCATGGTGATTTCATTGCCGCGCACGGCACGCAAAGTCGGCGCGTCGGCCTTCAACAGATCGACGCCCTTGAACAGAACCTGGCCGGAGGGATAGGTCGCCGAGGTTGCGCCAAGCAATTTCACCACCGACAGCGCGGTGATCGACTTGCCGGACCCGGATTCGCCAACCAGCGCCAGCGTGCGGCCTTTCTCCAGCGTGAAGGACACGCGATCAACCGCAAGAGTCTCGCGCCCGCCCTGGTGGAAGGCGATGGAGAGATCGCGGACGGCGAGGAGCGGGGCGTCAGACATTCGACCTGGACAATTTGCAAATGGCGGCAGTTTCTTTTCGCGGATTGCGATGCGAGGGCTCAGTCATCGGACGCGTCTCTTTGCTCACTGGTCGTTTTCGAGCTGTGTGCTGATGAGCTTTCGTTTCGCTCACCCGCGAGTGGCGGAGCCTCAACTACGATAGTCACCTTTACGAACGGGAACGCGTTCATCCCCTCCCTCAACTCGGGCGGCAGGTTTTTCGTTGGATAATACCTATGAACTATCGTGTTCATGGCTCAGCGCTCCAAGCTTCAGGATACCACGGCCTCACGAGAATGTCTTTCTGGGGTCGAAGGCATCGCGCACCGCCTCGCCGATGAAGATCAGCAGGGACAGCATGAGCGCGATGATGGCAAAGCCTGCCAGCCCCAGCCAAGGCGCCTGCAGGTTCGCCTTGCCCTGCAGCAGCAATTCACCAAGCGATGGCGAGCCGGGCGGCAGGCCGAAGCCCAGGAAATCGAGCGAGGTCAGCGTGGTGATTGAGGAGTTCAGCACGAAGGGCAGGAAGGTCAGCGTCGCCACCATGGCATTGGGCAGGAGATGCTTCATCATGATCTTGCCGTTCGACAGGCCGAGCGCGCGTGCTGCATTTACATATTCGAAATTGCGTGCGCGCAGGAATTCCGCGCGCACAACATGCACCAGCGACACCCACGAGAACAGCAGAAGAATGCCCAGCAGCACGAAGAAGCCGGGCGTGATGATCGACGAGACGATGATCAGCAAATAGAGATGCGGCAGCGACGACCAGATCTCGATGAAGCGCTGCGAGACAAGATCGATCCAGCCGCCGAAATAGCCCTGCA
>CAIWVR010000446.1 GCA_903916165.1 uncultured Hyphomicrobiales bacterium
ATTATCGCGCCGCTCTGGAGCGCATGATCGAGGAATCCGATGGCCTGATCCGCATCTTCAACGCATTGCTCACCATTGCGCGGCTGGAAGCCGGACAGTCGGGCACGGACATGGCGACCTTCGATGTCGCGGAGGTGACGCGCGATGTCGGCGAACTCTACGAGCCGCTGGCGGAAGAGCAGGGTGCGGGCCTGGCGCTTGATGCGCAGCCCGGCTTGCGCGTGCTGGGAAACCGCGAATTGATCGGACAGGCGACCGCCAATCTCATCGACAATGCGTTGAAACATGGCGTCGGGGCGGGCGGCGGTCCGGCACATGTCAGCGTCACGGCGCGGCGCGCGGGAGCGATGGCTGAAATCATCGTCGCCGATCGCGGACCGGGCGTGTCGGTCGAAGACCGCAGCCGCGTGCTCGACCGTTTCGTGCGGCTGGAAGGCGCGCGGTCGCGGCCGGGTTCGGGCCTTGGCCTGTCGATGGCGGTTGCCATTGCGAAATTGCACGCTGGCCAGTTGCGGATCGAGGACAACGAGCCAGGCCTGCGCGTCGTGCTCGCGCTGCCCCTGCAGGACAAGCCGCCTGCGCTTGCCTTGCCCGCAGCGCCAGCACCGGGGGGCGCACCATGAAGACGCCTCTTTACCAGCAGGTCCGCGCGGCACCGCAAACACGTGACGCCCAGGCCGCGCGTGAGAAGATCGCCGATCTCGACGGCGCTCTGGACGCTGTTCTCAGCGCGCCGTGCTTTGCCGCCCTTATGGAAGGGCTGGCCGAACATTCTCCTTATCTGTGGCGGTTGATCAGCGCCAATCCGCAACGGCTGCTGCGACTCGCGCAGGAGGAGCCGGAGACTGCGGTGGCGCGCATTCTTGCGACGGCGCGCGCGCAAACGCGCAGGGCGGGCGATGCGCAGGACGTCATGATCGCGCTTCGCTACGCCAAGCAGGAGGCGGCGCTTGTCATCGCGCTGGCCGACATTGGCGGTCTCTGGGATGTCATGGCCGTCACGCAGGCGCTGACGCAATTTGCTGATGGCATGGTGTCATGTGCCCTGTCCTTCCTGCTGCGCGAGGCGGCTGCCTCTGGCAAGCTCACCCTGACCGATCCTGAAAACCCCGAACACGGTTGCGGCGTCGTGGTGCTGGCGCTCGGCAAGCATGGCGCGGGCGAATTGAACTATTCAAGCGATATTGATCTCGTCGTCTTTTTCGATCCGGACTCGCCGGCCCTGGCGGCGGGGGTCGAACCCGGCCCGCTGTTCGTGCGCATCACGAAAGCGCTGGCACGCCTGCTGCAGGAGCGCACGGGCGATGGCTATGTGCTGCGTGTTGACCTGCGGCTGCGGCCAGATCCGGGCTCAACGGCCATCGCCATCTCGCTGCCGGCGGCTTTCTCCTATTATGAAAATCTCGGCCAGAACTGGGAGCGCGCGGCGCTGATCAAGGCGCGGCCTGTCGCGGGCGACAGCCCTTTGGGGGTGGCATTCCTGCACGAGCTCGCGCCCTTCATCTGGCGCAAATATTTCGATTATGCGGCCATTGCCGACATCCACGCGATGAAGCGGCAGATCCATGCCGTGCGCGGCCATGCGGAAGTCACTGTCGCGGGACATGATGTGAAGCTCGGACGCGGCGGCATTCGCGAGGTCGAGTTCTTCGTCCAGACCCAGCAGCTGATTTTTGGCGGACGGCGTCCGCAATTGCGTGGCGCGCGCACGCTGGACATGCTGGTGCGTCTGGCCGCCGATGGCTGGGTCACGCAGGATGCAGTGGACGACCTGTCGGCGGCTTACGCCTTCCTGCGCACCATCGAACATCGGCTGCAGATGATCGCCGATGAACAGACACAGCGCCTGCCGTCTGACCCGCAGCAGCTGGAGGCTTTCGCACGCTTCTGCGGTTACGCATCGCTCACGGATTTTTCCGATGCGATCATCATGCAGATGACGCGTGTGGAGCTGCATTACGCGCGCCTGTTCGAAAATGCCCCCGGCCTCGACACCCAGCGCGGCAGCCTTGTCTTCACGGGCGTGACGGATGATCCGGAAACGATGGACACCCTGCGTGAGATGGGATTTCACGATCCAGCCGTTGCGGCCGAGACCATCCGCGGCTGGCACTTTGGACGGCGCACCGCCGTGCAATCGCCACGCGCGCGGGAAGTTCTGACCGAGCTGGTGCCGGCTTTGCTCGAGTCCTTTGCCGGCAGTGGCGACGCCGATTCAGCGCTTGTTGCTTTCGATGCCGCTCTCGCGCGAATGCCCGCTGCTGTCGAGCTC
>CAIWVR010000447.1 GCA_903916165.1 uncultured Hyphomicrobiales bacterium
CGGCTCTGCCGCCGCGCCGAGAGTTTGATCGTAGATCGTCACCTCGGCCCTGGAGGTCAGCTCTGCGACCAGTCTTTCAAGCCGCTCCTGATTGGCTTTTGTGAAGAGACCGCTGCGAATATTGTCGCGCACGAGAGAGGCCTTCACCGGCTCAGGCGTGCTGCCGTGCGAGAACAGGACGCGGACCTGCTGGGTCTCATGATCGACGAGGCGATTGAAGCCTTTGTTTTCAAGATCCTTGACGATCGAGAAGAAGCGCGGGTCAATTTTTTCCGAGGCCTGATAGGAGGCCGCGCGCCAAAAGGTGAACCCCTTGATTTTGATCCAGTCGATAAATTGCTCGGCATTTCGTCTCTGCAGATCTATGCGGCGATCATAATTGTCGACGTGGGCGAGGATCTCCTCAATGTCCTTGGGGCCTCGCGCATCGACAATGACTTCCGTCATCCGGTACACGCGGCGGCCGCCGAAAAAGTCGGGATTATTCTCGATAAAGGCGTCGACAGATGCGTCACCGGGCAGCACATCGGCACCCGGCTGCAGGGACACAAATGCCTTCACGAGAATCGCGCGACGCGCCTTTTCAAGCTCGGCGCGGACAAGTTCATTTTGGTCAGTCCCGGCCCGGCTGGCGGCTGCAAACAACAGCCGGTCACGGATCGCGCGCCGCAAGGACTCATTCGTTTGGGCTATATTCCGGCGCGATGCCGGCGGCAGGTCCAGATCAGACAGTCTGATCTCCTCCCCGTCCACACGGGCGAGCACGGGGTCCGTTGCTTGTGTCTGGGCCAGCACACAGCTGGGGGACAGGAAAAGGCCCAACAGCAAAAGGACCAGATGAAGCGGGACGAAACTCAGTCTATGCAAGGTCCTAACTCCAGACATTTCAAGGCGGTACGTCAATCAGGCATCAAGACTGGCACCCTGGCGGCGCCTCTGCATCAGAAGCCAGAACAGGCCCGCGATCACAAACCCGGCCTTGGGGACGACAGAGCCATCAATTTCCGCGGCGGCGACAGCACTATAGATTTGGTAGGATGAAGAGCCCCCGGAGCCGGCAGTCTGGGTCCAGGAGCCGCCTATCGTATAGGACCCTGAAGACCCTGGAACAAAGGACGACCCATACTGATAGGTCCCGGCAGAGGTAATGAGCGAAAAACTGATGTTTGGACCCATCGCATAGGCACCAGGAGTTCCTGCATAGCTCCCGGCATATCCGCCGCTAATCAATCCGGTGACCCCGGTAATGGCAGACCCACCCAATAGTCCGGCCCGGTCCGGGCCTCTGAACAATCGGCTCAAGCTCGCCGCGAGTGTTTTGTTTTACGGTTCCTTAATCATGATTGCAAACAGCCCGCAGGGCAGATGCCTGCTGATTTTAGGTGACCTGAGATGGCTGTCATCGGGCTCAAATGGCGATTGAGCCGTTTGGCATCTGACTGCAACGCCATGCTGCCAAATGATATATTTATCTCCTCACCCGGCAGGCCGCTCGGGCGAGCCCTTGCAGCAGTCAGCCTGGGAGGTGAAAAACTTCGAAAGTGAATAATGATCGAATCAGGGATCAAATCGCGTGTGACCGGAACAAGGCCGATATCGAACCATAATCGGCCCCATTCTCATGTATTGCATGGAATGTATCTCCTTTTAAGCGGCGCGCTTGCCATGATGATATTGCTCATCTCGCATGAGGGGACTCGCTCGGGTCTCTTGGGATGATTGTGATCAATATCAGGTTGAGCCGTGTAGTTTGTAGGGAGTTCCGCTTGTCGATGCGCCTGGCCTCACGGCAATGTTTTTCCCATTTTCTGTCTTGGCCAGACGCATTGGTTGGCGTGGGTGTGTCGATTCTGGTCCCGGTGCTCTGGTCAATGGGTCGTTCGCCCATGGCCCTTGAGCTGATGGGTCTCTATATTTTAGTCTCTTCCCTGATGTCCGTGATCTGCATCAGCGTCGGCGAAATCGGCGGCGTCGCCATTCAATATTTCCGGATTCGGGACGCCTTGCGTCTTGTGAAGGTCGCTGCGGCTTCGGTCCTGATGGTCTCGGCGATCCACTTTATGATCAATCGCGGCGAAGGCATCGGGCGGGCCCTGCCTGCTTTCCATTTTCTTGTTCTGATGCTGGGGCTTTTTGGCGTCAGGGCCATAGGCTTCTGCTGGATGAAACGCGACATGCGCTTCCTTGGCGCAGCGCATCACCTCGAAAATGTCATTGTGATTGGTGCAAGCCTGCGTGCGTTCGCCTTCATCAGTGCCTCACAACATATGAATCATCGGCGCGTCCTGGCGGTCCTCGATCGCAATACCAACCTGCACGGACGCTCCATTGCCGGATGTCCGGTGATGGGCAAGTCAGCCTCCCTTCCCGAGATCATCGCAGAATATGCCACGCATGGCGTGCGGGTCGACAAGGTGTTCCTGGCGGTCGATCAGGACGATCTGACGCCCGGCGAGGCGGAAGCCATCAGGATCGGCGCAGAACGCTTTCATTGCCATGCACTCGAACATCATGAAGTGCTTCACATGCCGCGCACTCCAGCAGACGAGAGCTTTTATACGTCCGAAGATCTGCCATCCGTCCGGGACGCGCGCGCGCGCGCTGTCTGGGGCGTCAAGCGCTTGGTTGATTCGACACTTGCCTTGCTGGGTCTCGTGGTTCTTTCGCCCTTTTTCCTGTGCGGAACATTTCTGGTTCTGTGTGATCTCGGCTTCCCGGCACTTTTCTGGCAGGAACGGCTCGGGCGCGACGGTCGTGCTCTGCGGATCCTGAAATTGCGGACCATGTCCATTGGATCTTCCACGGCGACAAAGCTTGGTTCGGCCTTGCGGCGGTCGCGCATCGACGAACTGCCGCAATTGTTGAGTGTCCTGCGTGGCGAGATGTCACTGGTCGGGCCGCGTCCCCTGCTGGCGACCGAGCAACGTGTCATGTCGCGCTTTCGTCTTGCCGTGCGGCCCGGCTTGACCGGCTGGGCACAGGTTTGCGGTGCCAATTTATGCACGCTTGAAGAGAAATTCGCGCTCGACGAATGGTATGTCGAAAATGCCTCGCTGATGCTGGACGCCAAAATATTCGTGTTGACGGCGCGTGTGGTCGCTTTCGGTGAGGTCAGGCGCGAACAGGATATTGATCTGGCTCTGGCAGCACGCGCGGTCCGGCGCGCGCGGATTGCGTCGGCCAAACGGCAACCGGTGATCACGCTCATACATGCGGCGCGGTCGGGAAAATCGATTGTTGGGGACGCCCAGCCAAGTCTGAGTGTGACGCAGATAGCCTCTACCAGTTTGCAAGGTTGAGACCGGCGACCGCGCTCCCGGGTGCTTGTGATCAGGCGTGAGGAACCGCATCCCCCGATCAGATTGGTCCCTGTCATCACGTGACAGGGCTTTCATGTGGCCGTTTGGGGCCGGCATTTCAGGCCCCTTTGCGCGCCAATATGCTAGTGTGCTGCAGGGACCACCTGCCACCCACCGCCAACGGGTGCCGCGCGCGTCTGTTCCGGGGGCGAAGTGATGGTTTCAGATATGGTCCTGTTTATGACAAAGCTCCTGCCGGTGTTTGTCTATCCGCTCGGGCTGGCGCTTGCCCTCCTTCTGCTGGGGGTGTTGCTGGGGATCCTCGGTGGCAGGAAGTTGGCCTTCACGCTGATCGGGGCTGTTGCCGCCGGACTTTGGGCGGTCTCGACCCCTGTCTTCAGCGAATGGGCGCTGGGGGATCTGGAGCGACAAAATCCACCGGTCGCCATTGATGACCTGCCACAAGCCGATGTCGCCATCCTGTTGGGCGGTGCCCTTGGTGGCCCCAGTGCCCCTCGCGTGACCATTGACCTGACGGCGGCCTCCGACCGCATCCTGCATGCGGCGCGATTGTTTCGTGCGGGCAAGGTGAGCCGGATTCTGGTCACGGGCGGCAATTTGCCCTGGCTTTCCGGTCGCAAGCCCGAAGCGGACTTGATCTGCGATTTGTTGATGGAATGGGGCGTGCCAGCGGCGGCCATCGAGAGCGCCGGTGCCAGTCGCAACACATATGAAAATGCTTTGGAGGTGCGCGACATGTTTGTGCGGCGGCCCTTCACCTCGGCCCTTCTCGTGACCTCAGCCGCACATATGCCCCGCGCCCTGGCGGTGTTCAGACATGCGGGCCTCCCGGTCCAGCCGGCGACGACAGATATCGAGGTCGTTCAATCCGGTCCGTGGACGCCCTTGCGCTTGCTTCCTGATGTCTCTGCCCTGCAAATGACCACCTCGGCCCTGCGCGAGCGGATAGGCATTCTTGCTTATCGGGGACGTGGCTACCTGTGAGTGCAGGTGACGTGAAGATTACCATTGTCACCTGTGTCTTCAATCGTGTGGCGACGATCGCCGGGGCGATGGACAGCGTGCGCGTCCAGACCTACCCAAATATCGAACATATTGTCATCGATGGCGGCTCCACCGATGGCACCTTGCAGATGATCCAGGATCGCGCGCATGCGGGCCTGCAGGTCCGCAGCGGACCCGACCGCGGCATTTATGATGCCTTGAACAAGGGCGTCGAACTGGCGACGGGCGAGGTCATTGGACTGGTTCACTCGGATGACTGGCTGGCGCATGACGGGGTCATTGCCCAGGTGGCGGCCGCATTTCGTGGCGGCGCACATGCCGTTTACGGCGACCTGCACTATGTGTCTGCGCTTGATCCGGGCAAGGTGGTCCGCCACTGGAAGGCCGGCGTCTTCCGTCGCACGGCCTTGCGCTGGGGCTGGATGCCACCTCATCCGACGCTGTTTGTGCGCCGCACAGACCTGATCGCGGCCGGGGGCTACGATATTCATTATCGCATTTCCGCTGATTATGACCTGGTTCTCAAAATGTTCACGAGGCCCGGATTCTGCGCGACATATATTCCCGACGTGCTTGTCAAAATGCGTCTGGGCGGGGTCAGCAACGGCTCGCTTCGACAGGTCCTGCGCAAAAGCAGCGAGGATTATCGGATCCTTCGGGCGCATGGTGTTGGTGGATGGCTTTCGCTGGTCGCCAAGAACATCCGCAAGCTGTCGCAGTTTCGAGGGCGACCCTGACCCTGTCGGTCAAAAGGGGTCACCGTCTCCGTCGATTTCCGTCTTTCTTCGCAATTGACCCGCAAGGGTGGGCGACTCGCTGCGCAGCATCCGCTAATTTGGGACGACGAGATCCGGGACCAGCCCATCAAATCCGGACGGGGAGGACAATGTGACCTATCAGCTAGCCACGATCCAAAGTGCAAACGGTCCGCGCGCGGCCATGATTCTGGACGGTCGTGCCGTCGATATTGCCGCCGCCACCGGCCGGCGCGCCGATGAGACGGTTTTGGGGCTGCTCGAAGCCCTGGATGAAACCATCGCCCGGCTCGACGCGCTCGCCGCCACAAGTCCCGCTGGCGTCGCGCTCGACTCAGTCACGCTGCTCTCGCCGATCCCGGTGCCGCCCGCCATTTATTGTGCCGGCTCGAATTATGCTGACCATGCGCGCGAAATGGCCAAGGCCAATGGCCGCGAGCCGCCGAAGGACCCGCATGAGTTGGGTCAGCGTTCGTGGCACTTCATCAAGGCGTCGCGTTGCGCGGTCGGCACGGGGGCTGTCATCGCCATGCCGGCCCATTCCAGCAAGCTCGACTGGGAGGCAGAACTTGGCGTCGTCATCGGTCGCCCCTGCCGCAACGTGTCAGAAGCCGATGCGCTGGACTATGTCGGTGGCTATCTGATCGGCAATGATCTCTCGGCCCGCGACCTGTCGCGTCGTCCCGGCATGCCGGACAATTCGTCCTTCAAGAACGACTGGATGGCCCACAAGAGTTTCGATGGTGCCTGTCCGCTCGGGCCCTGGATCACACTCGCACGCGATGTGAAGGACCCGCATAATCTCTCGATGCGCCTCGACGTGAATGGGGTCGTGAAGCAGGATTCGAACACCGGCCAGATGATCTTCGATATTCGGGAGCAGATCGCCGACCTGTCCGCACGCATGACCCTGCTGCCGGGTGATATCATCCTCACAGGCACACCGGCGGGCGTCGGCAACGGGCGCGGCGAATATCTCAAGAGCGGCGATGTGGTCACGATCCAGATTGAAAGTCTGGGTGAAGTCAGCAATAAATTTGCTTAAAGGCTATTACTTTAAGGTTATCTCTTCAAGCAATCTGAGAGCATGATCGAGGGCCGCGCGGCGAATGGCTGCGCGGCCCGTGTCTTCAAAGCGCCTCTCGTGATGCAGCGTGGCACCGCCACGTTCCGTCCGGGCGAAATGGACGAGACCGACGGGCTTGTCGGCGCTGCCGCCGCCCGGGCCGGCGATTCCTGTGATCGAAACCGCCAGATGCGCGCGCGAATGATGAATGGCACCTTCGGCCATGGCCCCGGCCACCTCGGCCGAGACCGCGCCGAATTGGCTGATAAGTTCAGCGGGGACGCCCAGCATCTCGGTCTTGGCGGCGTTGGAATAGGTCACGAAGCCGCGCTCGAGGACCGCCGATGAACCGGGAACCTCGGTGAGCAGCCCGGCGAGCAAGCCACCGGTGCAGGATTCCGCGGTGGCGAGTGTCAGGCCAAGGCCCGCGCAGGCGTGCACCAGCGCCGTTGCGCGCAGGACGAGGCCTTCATCGGCCATATTGCTTGCAAGATCGGTCATGGCGCTCAGGCTCCCGCTGGCAGCCGGATGGTGGCGAGCGCCATGGCTGCAATGCCTTCGCGGCGGCCCGTGAAGCCGAGCCCCTCGGAGGTTGTCGCCTTCACGGCCACGCGCCCCAGCGGCAGGCCGCAGATGGCGGCAATGCGCGCCCGCATGGCCTCGCGGTGCGGGCCGATCTTGGGGGCCTCGCAGATCAGCGTGCCATCGAGATGGGCGACCATGCCGCCGCGTGCCGTGACGAGATCGACCGCGTGGCGCAGGAACTGGTCTGACGCAGCGCCCTTCCATTTTGGGTCGGATGGCGGGAAATGCGAGCCGATATCGCCATCGGCCAGGGCACCCAGCAGGGCATCGGTCAGGGCGTGGAGCAGGACGTCGGCGTCCGAATGACCGACGAGCGCCGCGCCGTGCGGGATCTTCAGCCCACCGAGCCAGACATGATCGCCCGGGCCGAAAGCATGGACGTCATATCCCTGTCCGGTGCGGATCTCGGGCAGGTCGAGCAGCAGGCGCGCTTCCGCCATGGCGAAATCCTCCGGACGGGT
Source organism: uncultured Hyphomicrobiales bacterium (assembly GCA_903916165.1). Classification (GTDB taxonomy): domain Bacteria; phylum Pseudomonadota; class Alphaproteobacteria; order Rhizobiales; family Beijerinckiaceae; genus Terripilifer. The sequence goes on from CAIWVR010000447.1 coordinate 7,193, forward strand.
GACTTTCATGTTTCCGGCGTCACCCTCGAACACGTGCACAGGCACGCCCATGCGCTCAAGGACCGCGGCGTCATCGGGCAGGTCGTCAAGACCGTCTGCGGCTGCACGTTCATGGGCGGCCTCGATGAGGGCAAAGCGAAAGGCCTGGGGGGTCTGCACGGCGCGCAACAGGGCCCGGTCGAGTGTCGCCGTCGCCTGGCATGAAGCATCGACCTGTTTGATCGTGTCGGTGACCATCAGGCCGGGAATGGCAGCGCCATGCTGGCGCGCAGCATCGACGGCACGGCGCAGCAGGTTGGGGCTTGGATGGCAGCGGGCCCCGTCGTGGATCAAGACAATGTATGGTGGCAGCCCTGCCAGGGCGCGCAGGCCCGCGCGTACCGAGGCCTGACGCGTCTCGCCGCCAGGTAACGCCGCGCGGCACAGCTGCCGTGCGGCGGGCGAGGCCGCGGCAAGAGCCTGCGCGAACATGAGCGCATCGGCGTCGGCAATGATGGGCTGGATCGACGCGCCGAGCACTGAAAGTGAATCCAGCGTATGCGACAGGAGCGGCCGTCCGGCGAGCCGCACATATTGCTTGGGGATGTCGCGCCCGGCGCGCAATCCGCGGCCGGCGGCGACCAGTACAATGGCGACGTCGGTTTTGGCTGGGGCAGGGAGCTGGGTCACGCGGGATCTCTGAGCTTGAGATGCCGTCTTCGCGCGATTTGAGAACCCGGTCAAATCGGTCGTCGTTAACTTGCCTTTCACTCAGTCCGGGCGAAAGTCAGACATGGTCATCCGTCGTCGACTCCGTGCCGTTCTGATCCCGCTCGCGCTTTACGCGGTGTCGGGGTCGGCTGCCTCATATTTCGTTTGGCATGCCTATAATGGATCGAATGGCCTTAAGGCCAAGGAAGAATATCGCCAGAAGATGGAGGGGTTGTCGACACGCCTCAACATTCTGAAGGAAGAACGCGAAGGATGGGAACGGCGCGTCAGCATGATGGCGGCGGACACCATCGACCGCGATCTGCTCGAAGAACAGGCGCGGGTGACGCTCGGGCGCGTGCAGAAGGACGAATTGGTGTTCTTCTTCAAGAAGGCGGAACGCTGAATTCGCCAGATCGTAGACGAAAGTAGGGCCTGATTTTCAGCATAACGGAAATCTGGTTTATAATTGTGCATAACGAGAATTCGGGTAATCCCCTTAAGTCCTTGGCACCAAAGAGACTGCCGTCCTCCAATTTACCATGTGCAGCCACTCGCAATTCGCCTGAGGCTGCTTTATCCTGTGGTGTCGGCCTTTTAAAAGGGTCGCGCATGTGGTTTCAGGGAGTTCCCATGGCAGCAACTGCCTCCTCGCGGTCCAAGCCGGCACTCAAAAGCGCCGGACCCGCCGATTTCACCCGTGATCAGGAAATCCACGCCTATCGCGAAATGCTGCTGATCCGGCGTTTCGAGGAAAAGGCCGGACAGATGTATGGCATGGGGCTGATCGGCGGCTTTTGCCACCTCTATATCGGCCAGGAAGCTGTCGTCGTCGGCATGCAAATGGCCTCGAAAGAGGGCGACCAGATCATCACCGGCTATCGTGACCATGGCCACATGCTCGTTTGTGGCATGGACCCCAAGGGCGTGATGGCGGAGCTCACCGGACGTCGCGGCGGCCTGTCGAAAGGCAAGGGTGGCTCGATGCACATGTTCTCGAAAGAGAAGCATTTTTACGGTGGCCACGGGATCGTCGGCGCGCAGGTGTCGCTCGGCACCGGGCTGGCCTTCTCGAACTGGTATCGCAAGAACGACAATGCCTCGATGATTTATTTCGGCGATGGCGCGGCCAACCAGGGCCAGGTCTACGAGAGCTTCAACATGGCCGAGCTGTGGAAGCTGCCGGCCGTCTACATCATCGAGAACAATCGCTACGCGATGGGCACCTCGGTGTCGCGTGCCTCGGCTCAATCGGACTTCTCGAAGCGCGGCCTGTCGTTCAACATTCCCGGCGAACAGGTTGACGGCATGGACATACGTGCGGTGAAGCAAGCCGGCGAAAAGGCCCTGGCCTGGTGTCGCGAAGGCAAGGGGCCCTACATTCTGGAGATGCAGACCTATCGCTACCGCGGACATTCCATGTCGGATCCCGCGAAATACCGCTCCAAGGAAGAAGTGCAGAAAATGCGCGAGGAGCACGATCCGATCGAGCAGGTGCGTGCGCGCCTGCTGCGCGACAAGGGCGCGACGGAAGACGAGTTGAAAGCAATCGACGCCAAGGTGCGGGCGATTGTCGCTGAAGCAGCCGAATTCGCGACCAATGATCCCGAGCCGGATCCGTCGGAATTGTGGACGGATATCACGCTCTGAGGAGGGACGATTATGGCTGTGAACGTACTCATGCCGGCTCTGTCCCCGACGATGGAACAGGGCAAGCTATCCAAATGGATGAAGAAGGTCGGCGACACGGTGAAATCGGGCGACGTGCTCGCCGAGATCGAGACCGATAAGGCGACCATGGAAGTGGAAGCCGTTGACGAGGGCGTGCTGTCGCAGATCCTCGTCCAGGACGGCACGGAGAATGTCGCTGTGAACACGCCGATTGCCGTGATCACGGCGGACGGTGAAAGCGCTGAAACGGTGCCCGTGCCAAATTCCGCGCCTGCGCCAAAGGAAGCCGGGGGCGAAAATCCCGCGGCCCTCGTCAAGACGCAGAGCACTGCGCCGCTTCCCCCTTCGGTCGTATTCGCGCCGCTTGCCGCCGAGATTCCGGCTGGCACGCAGATGGTCAACATGACCGTGCGTGAAGCGCTGCGCGACGCCATGGCGGAGGAAATGCGTGCCGACGACGCCGTCTTCGTGATGGGTGAGGAAGTCGCCGAATATCAGGGTGCCTATAAGGTCACGCAGGGTCTGCTGCAGGAGTTCGGGGCACGTCGCGTCATCGACACACCGATCACCGAGCATGGCTTTGCCGGCATCGGCGTTGGTGCCGCCATGACGGGTCTCAAGCCCATCGTCGAATTCATGACCTTCAACTTCGCCATGCAGGCGATCGACCAGATCATCAATTCGGCGGCCAAGAC
>CAIWVR010000448.1 GCA_903916165.1 uncultured Hyphomicrobiales bacterium
GACGGTGGCCATTCCGGTCGAGGCACCTGAATTGCTCGTCACCAATGCCAAGAGCGGCATCCGGACCTTCGCGGATCTCGTCAGCCAGGCCCGCAGCGGTCCGATTTATCTGGGCAGTTCGGGCATTGGCAGCGGGTCGCACATCTCGGCCGAATATGCCTTGCGCATTCTCGCCAAGGTCGATGTGAAGCACATTCCCTTCGCGGGCGGCAATCCGGCGATGCTGGCGCTGATGACCGGCGATATTACGGTGATGGCGAGCACGGCGACGGCCATTCCCTCGATCCAGAGCGGCGAATCCCTCGGCATCGCAATCGGCAGCCAGACGCGCAGCACGGTTTTGCCAAATGTGCCGACCTATACGGAGAACGGCCTCACCGGATTCACGGCCTCGTCCTGGACCGGGCTGTTCGCGCCCAAGGGCACGCCCGTGGCAGTGCTTGAGGCGATCAACGCGGGTGTGAACGAGGCCTTGCACGATCAGGAGACCTTGCGGCAACTGAAGGCGCTGGGCGTCCTGCCGGTGCCGAAGACGCGCGCGGAATCCGAGCGGTTCTTTTTCGAGGAAATCAGGAACTGGGAAAAAATGGTCCTCGCCATCGGCCTCTCCGGCTGAGACCATTTTGCGCGCGCCCTGCGCGTCGCCCGGTGCCCTTGCTTTTGCGTCTCGAAAGCTGCTCGATAGATGGATCAAAAACTTTGGGGGGAACATGAACCGGATCGTTGGCGCTCTCACCGTGTCTTGTCTTGCCGTTGGCCCTGTCGCCGCGGCGGATTTCTACGCCGGCAAGTCGGTTTCGATTCTGGTCGGCGCAGGTGCCGGCGGCTCCTATGACGTCTATGCGCGCGCGCTGGCCAATCATATCGGCAAGCATGTTCCGGGCGCGCCGGCCATGGTCGTCAAAATCGCCGGCGGCGTCGGCGGCGGCGTGGCGACGGCCATCCAGATAGAACATTCCGCGCCCCGCGACGGGCTCACCATCGGCATCGTGCAGCAGACCAATGTCACGAGCCAGATCACCGAAGTCGAAGTCGCGGGCAAATATGACGTCACCAGATGGCAGTGGATCGGCAATATGGCCCCGCTGCGCAACATGCTCGGCGTCTGGCACACGGCACCCGCGCAGACGCTCGACGCGGCCAAAACGGTCGAGACGATCATCGGTGCGACGGGGCGCAATTCGCCGACCTACACCGTGCCGGCGGCACTCAACCAGCTCATCGGCACCAAATACAAGATCGTGCTGGGCTATAATGGCACAGCGGATCTGAACCTCGCCATGGAGCGTGGCGAGATTCAGGGTCGCGGCGCCAACTGGATCAGCGTTGTCATTGCGGCACCGCAATATATCGTCGAAAAGAAATTCAAGCCGCTGGTGGTCGATGGCCTGACGCGCGACCCGACTCTGCCGGACGTGCCGACGCTGCTCGAACTCGCGCAGGGCGAGAACGAGAAAGCCGCCGTGCGGCTGATCTCCGCCTCGGGGCAATTTGCGCGCGCCTTCTTCTTCCCGCCCGCCGTGCCGTCCGACCGCGTCGTGCTGCTGCGCAAGGCGTTCGATGCCACCATGCTGGACAAGGATTTTCTCGCAGAGGCGCAGAAGCTGAAGATGGAAATCGAGCCGACCGACGGTGCCTCGCTTGACAAGACCGCCCGGGAGATTATCGCCTCACCGGCATCTGCGGTTGCCTTGGCCAAGCAGCTCATCGGCAGCAACTGACACATCGAAAGGTCACATCCATGTATCCTTCCGCTGGCCCCGTGCGGCTGAAAACAAACCTTGCCGATTCCGCCTACACGAAGGCCCTGAAGGAGGGAGCGGTCTCCTCGCCGCTGGTCAGTTTCGACTTTGCCGGACCCAAGACCGCCAACCAGGGTTTCAAGCCCATGGTGCGTGAGAATGTCTTCGAGGCGGGCGAACTCGCGCTGGTCACCTATCTGCAGGCCAGGAGCTACGGCAAGCCTTACGTGCTCCTGCCAGCTCCCATCGTCAGCCGCTTCCAGCACCACACGATCGGCTTTGCGCCGCAGTTCGGGGCGATGTCGCCCAGGGATATCGAAGGCAAGCGCGTGGGCGTGCGCACCTATTCGCAGACCACGGGCCTGTGGGTGCGCGGCATCCTGCAGCATGATTTCGGCGTCGATCTCTCCGGCATCACCTGGGTGACGGCCGAAGACGGACATCTCGCCGAATATGAAGATCCCGCCCATTGCGTGCGCAAGCCCGACGGCGAAACGCTCGACGGGATGCTGCTGAAGGGCGAACTGGCCGCCGCCATTCTCGGCGATCATTTGCCCGAAGGCGTGGCCCCGCTCATCCCCGAGCCGCAGGATGTCGCCCGCGCGTGGCAGGCCCGCACCGGCATGTTCCCGATCAACCACATGTTCGTGGTGCGCGCGGAATTGTCGCGCGAACGCCCCGATGTGGTGCGCGAAATCTACCGCATGATCGTCGACAGCAACGCCGCCGCGCCGGAGGCTGCACGCAAGGACGTGGCACCCTTCGGGCTGGAAGCCAACCGCAAGGCGATCCAGACCGCCATCGACTGGTCGCTGGAGCAGAATATCATCCCGCGCCGTCTTGAAGTGGATGAGCTGTTCGACGATGTGACTCGCGTGCTCGGGGCGTGATGGTTTCCCTCTCCCTCGGGAGACCTTCGCATAAAGGTCGCCGTCATTGCGAGGAGCGCAAGCGACGAAGCAATCCAGAACCCCGACATCTCGAAGAATAGACCTGTGCAACAGGCACTTATGGTTATCACGCCCCATGCGTGCCTGGATTGCTTCGCTCCGCTCGCAATGACGGCGGGAGGTTATGCAAAGGTCTCCTTGGGAGACGGAAGACATGGAAAGCCGATCTTCGCCTGTGTCCCATCCCGGCGCCTTGAGCCAAGGTCAGACGGCAAGCCTGTAAGACGCGACAAGGCCATCCTCGCCTGCCTGCGCGAGGCGGCGGGTGAGACGTGCGAGCAGGCCGGTCAGCTCGCCATGGTCGGCGGCGTCGAGGGATGGACCTGGCGCGCGCGTGCGCGCACAGGCGATGAGGCCACGCCGGCGGAAGACTTCTTTGCGGATCGCAAGCCCGATGCCCGCCTGCCATTCGTGCCGGATGAGCGGCAGGAAGATGTCATAGAGGTCTTCGGCTGCTTCCATGTCACCTGCGGAGAAGCGTCTGCAGACCTCGATCAGCATTTCGGGAAAGGCGACGCCGGTATTGGCGCCATCGGCGCCGCGCGCCAGTTCCTGCGGCAGGTGCAGGGCGCTGTTGCCCACGAGGATGCTCACGCGGCGCCTTCCGCCCTCCGCCTCCTGCGCACGCAGGCGGGACAGCTTGCGGAGCCCTGAGCCTTCCTCGTGCTTGACGATCTTCACCGCGCCAACGTTCTCGACGATGCGCCCGATGGTGGCGGCCGACATGAACACGCCGGTCGCCTGCGGATGATCCTGCAAGGCGATGGGAACGTCGGCACCGATCAGGGCCGAAACAGCTTCGTAATAGGAGAGGATCTGGTCCTCGGTCTTCAGATTGCCGGCAGGCGCAACCATGATGCCGGCGGCACCTGCGTCCATCGCCGCGCCGACGAAGCTTTTCATCTCCGCAAATCCGGTCTGGCTTGCGCCTGCGATCAGCTGCAGCCGGCCGTCGGCGCGGCGCGCCACGCGGGTCACCAGGTCCAGCGATTCCGCTGCCGTGAGCTTGCTGGCCTCGCCGAGAATGCCGAGCAAGGTGACGCCCGGCACGCCGATCTCGATGAAGAAGTCCGTCAGGCGGTCCATGCTGTCGAAATCGATGGCGCCATTCTCGAGGAAGGGCGTCACGGATATCGGATAGACGCCGGAGGCGCAGGACGAGATCAGGCTCATCGGACAGGCTCGC
>CAIWVR010000449.1 GCA_903916165.1 uncultured Hyphomicrobiales bacterium
GAGGGTGCCAAGGCGCGCTTGCCCGAGCCTGCACGCAAGCTGTCACCGCGCGAGGCCGCCATTTTGCGCGGCCATGCCGATTCGATGGCTTTGCGTCTCGCCTGTCATGACGTGCGCACGCACAAGAAACTCCTGCCACAGCAGCAGAATGCACGTGCCGTGTTCGAGGCCGTCGAACAGGCGCGCGTCGAGGCCATTGGCTCGCGCCGGATGGAAGGCGTGGCCACCAATCTCTCAGCCATGCTCGACGACCGCTATCATCGCGGCACCTATGCCGAAGTCACCGATCGCGCCGATGCACCGATGGAAGATGCCGTGGCGCTGATGGTGCGCGAGCGCCTGACCGGTCTCGCGCCGCCAAAATCCGCGCAGAAAATCGTCGATCTCTGGCGCCCGATCATCGAGAGCCGTGCCGGCGAGGAACTTGGTCGGCTTGACGCCTCGATCGAGAACCAGCTCGCCTTCGGCCGCGCCATCCAGAAATTGCTCGCCAATCTCGACATGATCGACGAATCCGCCGTCGACCAGAATGAGACTGGCGAAGATGATGGTGCCGAGCAGGACCAGGACTCGCAGGAGCAGGAAGAGGGCGAAGCTGACGATCTCGAGGGATCGGGCGAAACCATGCAAATGGACAAGTCCGACGATGCGTCCGACGACATGGAAGACGGCACCATGGACGCCTCCGAGGCGCCCACCGGCGAAATGCTCGACGAGGATGGCGAAGGCGAGGACGAGGATTCGCGCGAAAGCCGGCGTCCGCCGATTTATGGCGATATCCAGCGCGGGCCTGACTACAAGGCCTATACGACCAAGTTCGATGAAATGGTGCTGGCCGAAGAGCTGTGCGACCCCGAAGAGCTGGAGCGCCTGCGCGCCTATCTCGACAAGCAGCTGCAGCATATGTCGGCCATTGTTGCACGGCTCGCCAACCGCCTGCAGCGGCGCCTGATGGCACAGCAGAACCGCTCGTGGGAATTCGATCTCGAAGAGGGCGTGCTCGATCCCGCGCGCCTCACCCGCATCGTCATTGATCCGCAGCAGCCGCTGTCGTTCAAGCGCGAGAAGGACATGGATTTCCGCGACACGGTCGTCACGCTGCTGCTCGACAATTCAGGCTCGATGCGCGGCCGTCCGATCACGGTGGCGGCGACCTGCGCCGACATTCTGGCGCGCACGCTGGAGCGCTGCGGCGTCAAGGTGGAAATTCTCGGCTTCACGACGCGCGCCTGGAAGGGCGGGCAGTCGCGCGAGGCGTGGCTGCAGGGCGGCAAGCCCGCCAATCCGGGCCGGCTCAACGATCTGCGCCACATTGTCTACAAGGCGGCGGACGCGCCCTGGCGGCGCGCGCGCCGCAATCTCGGCCTGATGATGCGCGAGGGGCTGCTGAAAGAAAATATCGACGGCGAGGCGCTCGACTGGGCGCACAAGCGCCTGCTCGCACGCAGCGAACAGCGCCGCATCCTGATGATGATTTCAGACGGCGCCCCGGTGGACGATTCGACCCTGTCGGTGAACGCCGGCAATTATCTCGAAAAGCACCTGCGCTATGTCATCGAGGAAATCGAGACGCGCTCGCCCGTCGAACTCATCGCCATCGGCATCGGCCATGATGTGACGCGGTATTACCGTCGCGCCGTGACGATTGTGGATGCCGAGGAACTCGGTGGCGCCATGACGGAAAAGCTGGCCGAACTGTTTGCAGAAAATGCTGCGCCCGTGCCGCAAAAGACCATGCGCGCACCCAAGGCACCGCCGCGTCCGGCAGCCCAGAAAGTGGCGGCGCGCTAGTCACGCGCGCGGCTCTCTGGCGCCGCGGGCGCAAACAAGACAAACAGCCCGGCATCGCTGCCGGGCTTTTTATATTGGATGAAGGAAAGGCTCAGGCCGCGGGGGCTTCGAGGGCCTTCTTCTGGATTTCGCGCTTGAGTTGACGGGCATTGGTCGACAGGTCCGCGTCGCTGGCCTTCAGGAGGAAAGCGTCGAGACCGCCGCGATGCTCGACCGAGCGCAGCGCTGCCGCAGCGATGCGCAGGCGCACCGAA
>CAIWVR010000450.1 GCA_903916165.1 uncultured Hyphomicrobiales bacterium
AGCTTCACCGGTGAAGACTGCCTTGAATTCCAGCTGCACGGCAGCCGTGCCGTGGTCGCGCGGATGTTTTCCGCGCTGCAAGGGGAAATCGGCGCACGCATAGCCCAGCCTGGTGAATTCATCCGCCGGGCCTTTGAAAATGGCAAGCTGCCGCTGACATCGGTGGAAGGTATTGCCGACCTGATCGTCGCAAAAACCGATCTCCAGAGGCGTCAGGCCCTGGTGCAGGCCAGCGGGGGGCTCGCAGCTCGTGCAGCATTATGGCGTGATCTACTGCTGGATGCCCTGGCGCTTTTGACGGCCGAGATCGATTTCGTGGATGAGGGCGAGGCACCGACGCTTGTTCTGCAGGACGTTCGCGCCATTGTCGCTCGGTTGGCCGACGAACTTCGCCAGGCACTGGTTGATGCTGATCGGGGCGAACGCGTCAAGGAGGGCTTTAATGTTGTCCTGTGCGGGCCGCCGAATGTCGGTAAATCGACGCTGATGAATGCGCTGGCACGACGGGACGTGGCGATCGTGACCGAACATGCCGGCACCACAAGAGATATTATCCAGATCGAACTGGATTTGGGCGGTTTGTCGGTGGTTCTTTCAGACACTGCCGGTCTTCGTGACACCGCTGATGCAGTCGAAGCGATCGGGATTGCACGCTCGCAGGAGGCAATGGCTCGGGCAGATCTTCTTCTTTGGTTATGCGATGGTTCCCAGTCCCACACGACGGCCCCTGATGATGAGCGTGTGCTGATTGTCGCCAGCAAGATGGATCAATCTCAAGCTCTGCCCGCATGGGCAGATCTTGCGGTTTCGGCTCATACGGGGCTTGGGATGCAGGAGTTGATGGCGAAGATTCAGGCTGTGGGCACCGCGGCCATTGCGGGAGAAGTGCCGATCGTGACAAATGCGCGCCAGCGGGGCTGTGTGGAGACGGCATCTCGACTCGCCGAGAGACTCATGGCAGAGGACCATCTCGGGCTTGAATTTGTCGCGGAGGACTTGCTCCTCTGCACCCAGACACTCGAGGAGCTTATGGGCCGGATCGGGATAGAGGATATTCTCGGGTCGGTTTTCAGCCGGTTCTGCATGGGCAAATAGGCTGTTTCACGTGAAACAGTTCGATTCGGATTCGATCCAATCAGGTGTGAGATGAACAGAGCGTTTGACGTGATCGTCATCGGCGGTGGACACGCTGGCTGTGAAGCGGCTGCCGCCAGCGCGCGGATGGGCGCGCGCACGGCGCTCATCACGCAGAAGATCGAAACCATCGGCGTGATGTCCTGCAATCCTGCGATTGGTGGACTGGGCAAAGGCCATTTGGTCCGTGAGATCGATGCTCTGGACGGCTTGATGGGCCGGGTTGCTGACCAGGCCGGTATTCAATTCCGTATGCTCAACCGCTCCAAGGGCGCCGCAGTTCGTGGACCGCGCGCGCAAGCCGACCGGGAATTATACCGGCTGGCCATGCAGCAGGCGCTCCAAACGTGTCCCAATCTCTCCATTGTCGAAGATGAAGTCACCGAATTGACGATTTGTGAGGGCCGCATATCCGGGTTGAAGACCGGTCGCGCCGAATTTTTATGCGGCGCAGTGATTCTGACAACCGGCACATTTTTGCGTGGCATGATCCACATCGGCGACGAACGCGTTCCCGCCGGGCGTTTCGGAGATCTGCCCAGCAACCGGCTCAGTGAAAGCCTGCTCGCGGCAGGTTTTCGCCTGGGGCGGTTGAAGACGGGAACGCCCGCGCGACTCGACGGACGGACGATTGATTGGACGGGTCTTGAGAGACAGTCAGGTGATTCGGAACCGGAACCATTTTCATATTTGACCCGTCAGATCACAACACCGCAGATTGATTGTTTCATCACCCGAACCACGCCTGAAGGCCATGCGATCATCCGTGACAATCTCCATCGGGCCGCCATCCATTCTGGTGCCATTACGGGTCGCGGGCCGCGGTATTGCCCCTCCATCGAGGATAAGGTCGTCCGTTTTTCGGATCGGGACAGTCACCAGGTGTTCCTCGAACCGGAGGGATTGACCGATCCAACGGTTTATCCCAACGGCATTTCGTCATCTTTGCCGGCCGATGTCCAGGCTGCTTTCATCCAAACGATGCCAGGGCTTGAGAAGGTCCGTATTCTCCGGACGGGCTATGCGATTGAATATGATTTCATCGACCCTCGTGAATTATGGTCCAGCCTGGAGACGAAGCGGATTTCCGGCCTGTTTCTGGCCGGGCAAATCAATGGCAGCACCGGATATGAGGAGGCGGGTGCGCAGGGGCTTGTTGCGGGTCTGAATGCAGCGCGTCTGGCCTCCGGGCAGTCGCCGCTCAAATTCTGCCGGGAGACGTCCTATATTGGCGTGATGATCGATGATCTGGTGACACGCGGCGTCACAGAACCTTACCGCATGTTCACCTCGCGCGCGGAATATCGGTTGAGCCTGCGTGCTGACAATGCCGATCAGCGCCTGACGCCTTTCGGCCTGGAAGCGGGCTGCGTTGGCACCGAGAGAGCAAGTGCCTTTGCCGCCAAACAACATCGGCTGACTGCGGGCCGCCGCCTCCTTCAAAATTTGATGGCCTCCCCCCAGGAAGCCGCGCTGGCGGGTATTTCCATCAATCGCGATGGGATTCGCCGAAGCGCTTATACGCTCCTGTCCTACCCCGACACGAGCCTGGATGGACTGGCGCGGGCGTGGCCTTGTCTCATGGAGATTGATTCGGAAGCGGCTCGACAGTTGGAAATTGAAGCAAAATACGCGGTCTATCTGGATCGTCAAAAGTTGGAGATATCCAGGGCGCGTCACGATGAATCTGTTCAGATTCCCCAAGATTTTGAGTATGGCGATGTGCAGGGTCTGTCAAATGAGGTGCGCCTCCGTCTCAGTGACGTCAGGCCGGAAAGTCTGGGCCAGGCATCGCGCGTCGAGGGTGTGACGCCCGTGGCCATCACATTGCTCGCCGTGCATTTGCACAAACATCAGCGCCTGCTCGCGGCCGCCAAGCGATGAGTGCCGCCTGGCAGTCTGGATTGGAGCAGGCTCTTTCTGCGGATCAAATCGCGAGGCTCCGGGTTTTTGAAGCTGCCGTTCGACGGTGGTCGACGATCAAGAACCTCGTGTCGCATCAGGCTCTGGACGAACTTTGGCAGCGACATATTCTCGATTCCGTTCAGGTTCAACGTGCTGTCCCTGAAGCGTCCATCTGGGCTGACCTCGGATCTGGCGGCGGCTTCCCGGGGATTGTGACCGCGATCTTGCTCGCCGATCGCCCCCAGGCCATCGTCCATCTGATTGAATCAGACAATCGCAAATGCGCCTTTCTGCGATCTGTTTCACGTGAAACAGGAGCCCGGACGATGGTCCACCACGGACGCATTGAAACCATTGTCGCCTCACTGGATCAGATTCAGGCTGTGAGTGCGCGCGCATTAGCGCCGCTGGACCAACTTGTCTCCTGGGCGACCCCCTTGCTGTTGCGTGGTGCCATTGGCGTGTTTCCGAAGGGGAGAACTGTCTCTGACGAATTGACCCGACTCCCTCGGGAGGATAGGTTGACCATAGAGCTGCGCCCCAGCCTCACTCAGTCAGACGGTGCCCTTGTCATCGTGCGCTGCAATCCCCCTTTGGAGCAAATCAGTGAAAAACTCTGAAATGCGGATCTTGGTGCTCGCCAACCAAAAGGGCGGCGTTGGCAAGACCACGACGACGATCAATCTCGGCACGGCCTTGGCTGCCATTGGTGAAAAAGTCCTGATTATCGATCTGGATCCACAGGGCAATGCGTCTACGGGTCTCGGCATTGACCGGAAAAGCCGGACCACATCAACTTATGATGTGATGACCGGGGAACAGAGCCTGTCTTCCGTCATCCAGGCGACAGCCGTCCCCCGGCTCTGGCTCGCCCCGTCAACCCTCGATTTGCTGGGGGTCGAGCTGGAGATTTCCGGCGACAAGGACCGAGCGTTCAAGATGCGCACCGCGTTGCGCGAATTGGCGGCAAATCAAGGTGTCGAGCCCTTCACCTATGTTTTGCTGGACTGCCCGCCATCACTCAATCTGTTGACGATCAACGCGCTTTCCGCTGCTGATTCTGTCCTTGTTCCGCTTCAATGCGAGTTTTTTGCGCTCGAAGGATTGTCGCAACTCCTGTCAACCGTGGATCAGGTCCGGACATCTCTCAATCCCGATCTGACGATCCATGGCGTCGTGCTGACAATGTTTGATCCGCGCAATAATCTTGCAACGCAGGTTGTGGCGGATGTTCGCCAATTTATGGGGGACAAGGTTTACGACACCGTCATTCCGCGCAATGTCCGCGTGTCGGAAGCGCCATCCCACGGCAAACCAGTCCTTCTTTACGATCTCAAATGCACCGGAAGCCAAGCTTATCTGAAGCTTGCGTCTGAAGTCATCCAGCGCGAACGCCGCCTGCGCGCCGCCTAATCCAAAAGGGCCAATGCCATGGCAGAAGAAAATCGTCCCCGTCTCGGTCGTGGTCTGGCGGCGCTGATAGGTGATTCGGCTCCGGAACACGCTGCACGAATGATGGCTGCCGGTCAGCGTCGAATTCCGATTGAGTTCATCCGACCCAATCCAAAAAACCCGCGCCGGTCATTCGATGACGGGCAATTGGCCGAGCTGGCCGATTCAATCCGGGAAAAGGGCGTCCTCCAGCCGATCATCGTGCGGGCCAATCCACGTACCGCTGACGCCTATGAGATTATTGCGGGGGAACGTCGCTGGCGAGCTGCGCAGAAAGCAGGGATCCACGATGTTCCGGTTGTGGTCGTCGTCGCCGATGACAAACAAGCCCTTGAAATCGCGATTATCGAGAATGTGCAGCGAAGCGATCTCAATGCGATCGAGGAGGGTCTCGGTTACGAGCAGCTGGCCTCAGACTACAGCTATTCGCACTCGGATCTCGCACGCATTATCGGCAAGAGCCGGAGCCATATTGCCAATACGCTGCGATTGCTGAAATTGCCCGCGCCTCTTCATGAGATGGTGCGGTCTGGACAGCTTTCAGCAGGTCACGCACGCGCGTTGCTGGCAGTTGACGACCCCGAGTCGGTTGCGAAACGAATCCTCGCCGAGGGTCTCACTGTTCGCGATGTCGAAAGCCTTTCCGCAGACCGCCAGCAAAAAGCATCCAACAAAAAGCCACTCGAGGTTAAATCTGTGGCGCTCAAGGATGCCGACACGCGCGCGCTTGAAAAAGTCCTGACCGATGTTTTGGGCATGCTGGTCGAGGTTAATCATGCGGGCGAAAAGGGTGCCGTCATCATCCGCTACTCGTCGCTCGAGCAACTTGATGCGCTCTGCCATCGCCTGAAATCCTAACGCTCACCGCGCCGCGCCGCTGAGGCGACGGACCAGAAGGCACGAGTGGCGAGCGTGTCGGCCAGTCTGGCATTGTGCCGACAGTCCTGGAGTGCGCGTCCGAGAATCTCTATGGCCCGCGCCAGACTGTCTGGGGTCCAGAGGCTGAACTGACGCGCAAGGACCTCCTTGCGCGTGAAGTTGAACGCACGCCGGAAGGCTTTTTCGAGCGCCACATCTTGCGAAACGCCGCGCGCGGCGTCGAGCTTGGCGCGATGAAGCATGACGGCATGGCGGCTTGCCATTCCCAGCAGCATGCCCGGGTCAGTCGCCGCGATCAAGGCCTGCTGAACAGCCTCATCGACGAGATCGAGCCGTCCGGAGAAGGCCGCATTCATGGCAGCATCGAGGCTCAGCGCCGAAGCATCAGCAATAATGGCGCCAATATCAGCTTCATTGATACGATCATCGCCATATTTGTAGAGAAGAAGCTTGTCGAGTTCGGCGCGTGTGGTGAGCCGATCCGCACCCAGCGAGTGCGAGAGCAGATCAGCGGTCTCCCGATCAATCGCCAGTCCGCAAGCCCTGGCCTCTTTTTCGATGATCTGGCGTAAGTGTTCTGGCGTGTCATGTACGCATTCGACGGCTGCCGCATGCCGGTTGCGCTCAAAAACCTTCCGCAGGCCAGTGTCTTTCTTCAGAGCCCCTGCTTCGACGACAACGACCGCATCCTGTGGCTTGATCTCCATCACGGCTTCGAAGGCCGGAACGAGGTTGCGGGCTCCAGCCTTGATCCAGATGGCACGACGGCCACCGAACAGGCCGATTGTATTGACCTCATCGGCGAGCCGCCCGCTGTCGCCGGCAAGCTCATCGCCCTCGATGCGGACCATTTGAAACGCGTCATCCATGCTTTCGATGGAAGCCTTGACCATCAAGCGCGCGCGTTCGCTGACCAGTCCGGTGTCGGTCCCGTAAAAGAGATAGAAAGCTACATGCCCGGGAGGCTTTGCCAGATAGGCCTCAGCCTCCCAATGGCGGATCGCAACCATGTCAGTTCCTGGCCAGAGCCACGGCCAGGCGGGTCTTGATCTGGTCCGCGAGCGCTTTCGCATCCCGAATCTCGGCATCGCGCGCTGCACGTATATTGGCAAAACGCTGGCTGGTGCGGTCGTAGGAGGCAAAGGTAAAGGCCACACCACTTGTGACAGGTGCCCCCCCGCTGTAGGGCAGCAGCTTGTAGTCAGCGTCGATCACGATCGAGCCAGCGGTCGCGCGCTGCGTGACTGTATCGACGAGAGAGGCCTGGATACGTTCCCGCAGGACAATCTGAAGACGGTATTTTGGTGCCACTTCAGATCCCGTCCCGTTGAGCAGGAAATGAAGCTCGTTGGCCAGATAATGTCCCGCGCGTTCCGGAATCGGATCAATGGCAATGGCTTGCAGATCATTTTGCAAGGCGGCACCATCAGGTCCGCCGTACATGGGTTTCAAACAACCTGACAGGACCAGGCTTGCCGTCACCGCAAGAGCGGCGCGCAGCGATCGGGCTCTAGACAACGACATTGACGATCCTCTTTGGAACGATGATGACCTTTTTCGGCGTGCGACCGTTCAATTCGCGCGCGACGATTTCCAGCTTTAAAGCCTCGAACTCAATCTGCGCGTTCGGAGCGTCCGAGGCAATTTCAAGTTCGGCACGTTTTTTCCCGTTCACCTGCACGGGCATGGTGATTGTGTCGTGAGATGCGAGCCCGGCGTCAGCCGTTGGCCAGGCCGCTTCAGAGACCAGACCCGTGTGACCGCTATCTGCCCAGCATTCCTCGGCGAGATGCGGCATCATGGGCGCAAACATCTGGATGAGAACGTCAAGCGCCTCCGCATAGGCGGCGCGCAGGTCTGGCGTGATCTGCGCCGGGTCGCTGATCGACGCCACCGAGCTCGACAGGGCATTGGTCAATTTGCGGATCTCGGCAATAGCCGTGTTGAAGCGCAGCCGTTCGATGTGATCTTGCACACGCATCAGGTGAGCATGCACGATCTTGCGGATCTCGAGGGCTGGCGGGGTGATCTCCCGGCCGAAACCGGCTGCACCCGAGGCGAGGTCTGACAGTTCCGGCACCAGCCGCCAGATCTGCTGCACATAGCGCGCCGCGCCCTGCACACCCTCCTCGCTCCAGATCACGTCGCGATCTGGCGGCGAATCGGACAGCATGAACCAGCGCGCCGTATCGGCACCATAGGCCCCGATGATCTCGTCCGGGTCGACCGTATTGCGCTTGGACTTCGACATTTTCTCGATGGGGCCGATGCTGATCGGCGCGTCATCTTCGAGCGCGAAAGCCCTGCGGTTTCCTGTAGCGCCTTCGACGCGGATCTCATTGGGCGACCGCCACGAGCCGTCGCTGGCGCGATAGGTCTCGTGCACCACCATGCCTTGCGTGAACAGCCCGGCGAAGGGCTCCTTCACCG
>CAIWVR010000451.1 GCA_903916165.1 uncultured Hyphomicrobiales bacterium
CTTGCGGAATCCGATTTTGAGTCGGACGCGTCTACCAGTTCCGCCATAGGGGCAACGCGGGTCTTTGTTACGGAATAATGCTTCGCTGCGCAAGATCACCATTCGCGCGATCAGGAAGGATCCTGTCGTGGCCCCGTGCTTCCCGGCCAGTCATGAAGGCGGATCGCACGCGCCTTTGGGACGAACTGGCGTCGGACTGTCAGCGTTTTGTCAAAACTTTACATTACCCTCAGGAGATGGATGATTCGCTGCAGCGCCTTTTCGACGCCGTTCTCGCCGCCCGTGCGCGAGACCCTGCCCTGTCGCGCACGTCCAAGCTGTTTCAGGGCGGCATCGAGAAGATCGCCAAGAAGCTGGCCGAAGAGGCTGTCGAAGTCGGCATTGATGCGGTTTTGATGCGCCGCCATCGCGTGGTGCTCGAAAGCGCCGACCTGCTCTACAATCTCTCCGTTTTGTGGGCTGCCAGCGGCGTCACGCCCGGCGACGTCGCCCGGGAACTCGCCCGCCGCGAGGCGCTCTACGGCATTGCCGAGAAACTCCCCAAGGCCGTGCGGAAGACGAAGAAATCCGCCCTGCGCGCCGCAACCGGCTAGACGAGACCGGAAAACTCCGCCACCACGCGCTCATAGACGGGCCGCTTGAAGGGAATGATCAGTGCGGGGAGGTCGGCCATCGGCACCCAGCGCCAGGCGTCGAACTCTGCCTTGTGGCCCCCGGCGGGGTGCTCGACATTGATCTCGGCCTCATCGCCGGTGAAACGCAGCGCGAACCATTTCTGCGTCTGCCCCGCATAGCGGCCCTTCCAGGCCTCCTGGGCAATATCCTCGGGCAGGTCATAGGCAAACCAGTCGGAGGCTTCGGCCAGCCGCGAGACGCTGGTCACGCTGGTTTCCTCGGCGAGTTCGCGCAGGGCCGCCAGATAGGCGTCCTCGCCCGCATCCACGCCGCCCTGCGGCATCTGCCATTCATGGCCGGGAGCGACATGCTCGCGCAGCTTCTTGTTGCGCCGGCGTCCCACGAAGACCAGCCCCTGCGCATTGAGCAGCATGATGCCGACGCAGGGACGGTAGTTTTTCTCGCTCATCTCGATCTGCTCACAACTGGCGGGCCTAGCGCGCCGATGTGCGCGCCGGCACCTGCATCAACGCCGAGGCTGGCGCGAGCACCAACCCGCGCGCGGAGAGACCCTGCGTGAAGCGCGCGATCCGGTCAACGCCGGCCCCGTCGACGGCAACGACGCCAATGGCCGAGCCGCGTTCGCGCGCAATGTCTTCCAGTGTCCAGAGTGCCGCCTCGATCGCCTCGGCCTGTGGCACGGCGTCGAGCACCACATCGGCGCGCGCCGCCTGCGCGCCTGTCGCCCCCGCGAGGGCGAGCGTGAGCCCGCCCGGTGCAGCGCTGGCATCAAGAAAGACCAGACCGCGATCTGCCATCTGCTGCAGGACCAGCGCAAGGGCCTGTGGTGCGGCCATGAAGCGCGCGCCTTGCGCCTGGGTGAGGCCGATATAGCCGGGAAACTGGCTCATGTGCCAATGCAGCGCGTCAAGGGTCCGGCTGCGTGGCGCATGCGCCGCCAGCATCCGCGGTGCCGTCTGGCCGTCGCCTGCGCCCTCCATCGGCGCCTGCAACAGCACTTCGTGGCCCGCCGCGCGCGCCTGCTCGGCCTGGTCGCCCATCGCCTCGCCCCAGGACAGGAAGGCCAGCGTCACGGCCGCCGGCAAGGTCTCGATCGCCCGCGCGGTGAGGCGCGCGTCGAGCCCCAGGCCGGTGACGACGATGGCGATGCGCGCAACGCCGGGCGCGGAGGTGATGGCTGGCCGCGCATAGACGTCGGCGGGGCGCGCGCCATCGCGGCCAATGCGCGGCAGCTGGCCGTGCGGTCCCGCCTCGGTCAGGCGGGCATCCGGCGCGAACGTCAGGCCACCGCGGGTGTCCGGCGACAGGCCGATGCCGCCGCCTAGCACGACCGGCACGCCCTCGCCGGAGCCCGGAAGCGGGGCACGCGTGCGCAGGGTGCGCGCGATGGTCGAGGTCGCATCTTCAGGGCGCGTCAAGGGTGGCAGGTCAGGCACGCTGATGCGCCGCGCGACCGCGAGATCATAGGTGACGCGGGACGCAGTCGCCCCGTCATCGGTGACCTTGATGAAAGCAACCAGACTGATGGCGATCAACGCCATGCCACCAAGCGCAAGCCCGCCCCACGGAATGTCCCGCAAGACATCGACCCGTGGCAAGTCCGGGCCGGAAGCGTCGTCACGCGAAGC
>CAIWVR010000452.1 GCA_903916165.1 uncultured Hyphomicrobiales bacterium
CGCCGTGAATGCCCGGGATTCCGAGCTTGTCGAGATCGTCCCAGATCTTCGCCGAGCGGATGATCGAGAAGAATCCCGATTGCTCGCAGGACGGATAATCCGCCATCAGCGCATTGGTGAGGATCGGGTTGTTGCGGTAATGCACGGCGGTGATGTGGACCAGCGGGCATTCGGCTTCGGGCTTGCCGTAATAGCCGGTGAATTCGCCGAACGGGCCTTCGGGTGCCATGCCGCCGGGACGGATCTCGCCTTCCACCACCAGCTCCGCATGGGCGGGGATCAGCAGGTCGCTGTTCCTGGCCTTCACGACAGGTACCGGGCCGCCCTTGATGCCGCCGGCATATTCATATTCCGACACGTTCTTCGGAAAGCTCTGCGAGCCGACCAGCATATAGAGCGGATCGATGCCCCAGGCGGCCGCGACCTGCAGTGGCTTGCCCTGTTCCCAGGCGCGCGCAATGTGCAGGCGCGCATCCTTGCCGGGCGAGAGATAGAGGCCGGTCGTGTCCTTGCCCTGCAGCATCATGCGGTAGGTGCCGACGTTGAGATAGCCGGTGTCGGGATCGCGCGTGATGACCGCATCCGCCGTGCCCGCATAGCGTCCGCCATCGCGCGGCCAGTGGCGCGGGATCGGCAGCAGGTTGAGGTCTATGTCGTCGCCGGTCAGCGTGTTTTCAAAAATGGTGGCATCCGATGCGGCGATTTCCTGGGGGGGAATGCGCGAGCGCAGCTTGTCCTTGGTGCGACGGATCAGTTCGACGGTCGGCGTGTCGGGATGCTCGCCCAGTGTCAGCGCGATGCGGCGCACGGACGGTCCGAGCACGTTCCAGAGCGAACGCACGCCGAATTTTGACTGTTCGAAACCGGCAATGGTGTTGAACAGGATGGCGGGCGAGGGCTTCTGCTTGGCGACAAGATAGCCGATGGCGCTCATTTCCTCGTCGCGCTCGACCGCCTTGTCGACGGTGCACAGCTCGCCGATCGCCTCAACCTCGCGCAGCCAGTCGCGCAAATCATTGATGGACGCGCGCGTGGTCTTGGTGTCGGCGCTGGATGTCATGTGTTGCCCTCCCTGTTTTCTCGTCATTGCGAAGACGGCGAAGCCCGACGCGGCAATCCATCTCGACGGGTAGAGCGAGATGGATTGCCGCGTCGCTTCGCTCCTCGCAAGGACGACGCCCGCACATGCGCGATTTTGCTCAAAATCGCAAGGCATGGGAAAAGGAGCAAATCAGGAAATTCCCATGCCGCTTGTTTCGCTCGCTGCCCTTACCATCCTCGACGCCGGTCCGGCCGGCCAGATCCGTGCCGCCCAGGCGAGCGGTTTCAAGGCGGTCGGCCTGCGTCTCCATCCGCTGCTGCCCACCGATCCAGCCGTCGCCGGGACGCCGCTCGCCGACGAGGTGCGGGGCCTGATGCGCGAGACAGGGCTGCAATTGCTTGAGGTCGGCGTCTTCCCGATCAAGCCGGACATGGATGTCGCCGCGCTGCGCCCGGTGCTGGCGCTGTCTGGTGAACTCGGCGCGCGTTTCATCGTCTGCCCGGTGGAAGATGCCGACGAGGCGCGCCGGCTGGCGACCTTCCGGGCGCTGTGCGATCTGGCGGGCGAGTTTGGCCTCGTCGCGCTGATCGAGTTCAACCCCTACAGCGCCTGCCGCTCGCTCAGTGCCGCGCGCGTGATGGCTTTGGCCGCGCAGCGCGCCACTGCCGCGCTGGTCATTGACCTGCTGCATCTGTCGCGGTCTGGCGGAACGGCGGCGGATCTGGGCGCTGTCGAGCCCGAGCTGCTGCGCCTCGTGCATTATTGCGACGCCGCGCCCATGCCGGAGGGCGAGCGGACATTTGAGGCGTTGCGCGCTGAATCGCGCACCGCGCGCCGCCTGCCGGGCGAGGGCGTGCTGCCGCTGCGCGAGTTGCTGGCCGCCTTTCCGGCGGGCACGCCGGTGAGTGTGGAGGCGCCGAGCCTGTCGCTCAAAGGATTGAGCGCAGAGGACCGCGCGCGGAAGGTTTTTGCGGCGACGATGGGGGTGCTGGATCGCTAGCATCGTCATTGCGAGGAGCCGAAGGCGACGCGGCAATCCATCTTCGGGTGGCTGCCGCCAGATGGATTGCTTCGCTTCGCTCGCAATGACGAGGCTATTTCTTCGCCACCTTCGGCACCTTGTTCGGCCAGCTCACGATAAATTCCGGGAACATTTCCACCGGCACATCGAGCTCGCTGGCCATCACCTTGTCCTTCACCGACACGCCGGCCTCATGCACCGTGTCCGGCGAGCCGGAGACAAGCGGGTGCCACCATTTGAGATCCTTGCCCTCGGCGATCAGGCGGTAGCCGCAGGTCGGCGGCAGCCATTTGATGCTGCGCACGGCGTCGGGCGTCAGCTTGACGCAATCGCGGACGCGGCGGCGGCGCTGCTTGTAGTCCGCGCACTGGCAGGTGCGCCCGTCGAGCAGCTTGCAGCCAATGCTGGTGAAATGGATGTCGCCCGTGTCCTCATCCTCGAGCTTGACGAGGCAGCAGCGGCCGCAGCCGTCGCACAGGCTCTCCCACTCCTCCTTGGAGAAGTCCTCGAGCGCGCGGCCCTTCCAGAACGGCTGTATCTCAGCTTTGCTGCGTGTCATAATTCCGCTCGAACGCAAGAAGACAGACAAGTTTGTCATCGGGACCCTATCGGAACCGATTGCACAGGATTAACTTCCATCGCGTAGGTGATGACCGACTCACTTGGACCTGCGAGCCTTGGCGCGTCAAGGCTGTCGACCGGATCCACCGCCGTCAGGGAGCGCGGCCGCTTGTTACAGGATTTTGTAAAATATCTTTTAGGCAAGCGGCTCTCGCGCGTGCTTCTGGACTTCGATTCGAGGGTCGATTCGTCGCTCTACGGGGCGGGGGTCATGGCGCGCGCCGCCTATACGTCCTTTTCCTCGCGCATGGACCAGCTGCATGTCTCCGGATTTGCGCGCTTTGGCGTAGAGGCGGCCTGCGAGGGGCTGACATTGGGCCTTGGCGGCGCCATCCTCGCCCTGGCTCTGGCCATCCCGGCTTTCCGGGAGACCTCTGACAGTGACTGGCTGAAGAAGCAGGATCTTGCCGTGACCTTCCTCGACCGCACTGGCGAGCAGGTTGGCCAGCGCGGCATCCGGCATGATGATTCCGTGCCACTGGAGCAAATCCCCGATTACGTCATCCAGGCCGTGCTGGCGACCGAAGACCGGCGCTTCTTCGAACATTGGGGTATCGATCCCATCGGCACGATGCGTGCGCTGACCGTGAACGCGCGCGGCGGCGGCGTCGTGCAGGGTGGCTCCACCCTGACCCAGCAGCTCGCCAAAAACCTCTTCCTCACCAACGAGCGCTCCATCGAGCGCAAGATCAAGGAAGCCTTTCTGGCACTCTGGCTGGAACAGCATCTGCAAAAGCGCCAGATCCTGAAACTCTATCTGGATCGCGCCTATATGGGCGGCGGCACGTTCGGCATCCAGGCAGCGTCGGAATTTTACTTCAACAAGAGTGTGCGCGACCTGTCGCTGGCGGAGGGCGCGATGCTGGCAGGCCTGTTCAAGGCCCCCACGAAATACGCGCCGCATATCAATCTGCCTGCAGCGCGCGGGCGCGCCAATGACGTGCTGCAGAATCTGGTCAATGCCGGTGTGCTGACAGAGGGCCAGATCTATGCCGCGCGCCGCAATCCGGCGCGTCCGGTCGACCGCAAGCGCGACCTCTCGCCGGACTGGTATCTCGACTGGGCCTATGACGAGGTGGCCAAACTTTCCGCCGCCGGAAAGCTCGGCAGCGACCGCGTGCTCATCGTGCGCACCGGGCTCGACCTTGGCATCCAGAAGAAAGCCGATGCGGCGATCGAGGATGCGCTGCGGCTTTACGGCAAGCAGTTTCGCGCCAAGCAGGGTGCGACCGTCGTGATGGAGCCGACGGGGCTCGTCCGCGCCATCGTCGGCGGCCGCGATTATGGCGCGAGCCAGTTCAACCGCGCCACCGACGCCGTGCGCCAGC
Organism: uncultured Hyphomicrobiales bacterium; assembly: GCA_903916165.1. Taxonomy (GTDB): domain Bacteria; phylum Pseudomonadota; class Alphaproteobacteria; order Rhizobiales; family Beijerinckiaceae; genus Terripilifer. The sequence continues at coordinate 4,013 of CAIWVR010000452.1, forward strand.
CGGGTTCGTCCTTCAAGCCGATCGTCTATCTCTCGGCGCTGATGACCGGCAAGGTGAAGGCGACGAGCATCGTCGACGGCTCGGGGATCTGCCTTGGCACCTGGTGCCCGCATAATTACGGGGGGGCCTCGGCCGGGCACTTGCCGCTGGTGACGGCGCTGCAAAAATCCCTGAACACCGTCGCGGTGCGCCTGTCGGTGATCATCGGTCAGGCCTATTGGACGGGCAAGGATGCCAACCAGTGGAATTTTGCCAAGCTGGGCCGTGCCAAGATTCTCGAAAACTCGCACAAGATGGGCATTACGACGCCGCTCACCGACACCGTCTCCCTGCCGCTGGGCGCGGGCGACGTGAAGATGATCGACATGGCCGCCGTCTATTCGGTCTTTGCAAACGGTGGCCGCCGCGCGCCGCCCTTCGCTGCCGTCGAAATCCGCAATTCGAATGGCGATCTGATCTATCGTCGCGACAGGGATGGTCCGCCGCTGGAGCAGGTGATTCCTGCCGACAAGATCGCCGAGATGAACAATATGATGAAAGAGGTCGTCTCCGGCGGCACGGCACGCGCGGCTATTCTGGAAGGCGTGACGGCAGCCGGCAAGACGGGCACGACCAATGCCTATCGTGACGCGTGGTTCGATGGTTTCACCGGCAATTACGTCTGCACGGTCTGGTTCGGCAATGATGATTCCACCTCGATGAACAATATGACGGGCGGCTCGCTCCCCGCGCGCACCTGGCACGAGATCATGGCCTATGCGCACAAGGGCATCGAGCTGAAGAACCCTTATGGTGTCGTCGGGCCGACGCCCGCTGTCTCTGCCCGCCCACAGGCACCCGCCAGCACGGCGGCGGTCGTCGAGGATGCCACGACGCTGTCCCGCCGGTCGCTTGCCGTGATGATTTCGATTGAGGACCTGTTCGATACCGCCCGGCGCATGATCCCGCCGCGTCCGGGGGCGTCTGCGGCATCTGCTGTCGTCCGTGCGGCGGCCGCGGAGTGAAGCAGTTCCTGAAAATCACAGCCTCCGCGCTGGCGGGCGCGGCGCTGGGCCTCGCCGCGACATATGTCATGGTGTCGCGCGGATTGAGCCTTGACCGGGCCCTGGCCGGGCCCTGGCGCGCCATGCCGCAGGTCCCGGCGACCGGTGGCGACCCTTATGCGCGCGCTTTGATCGCACGCAGCGGTCAGGCACCGCTTGGCGTAGCGGAGGGGCTGGCGTTCACGGCCAGCGTGGACAGCGGCGGCAGAAAGCTCACTGCAGCCTGCGATTACCGTGTCTCTGGTGCCATGCCGGGCACACGTTTCTGGACGTTGACCGTGACCGATGCCGAGGGGCGTCTTGTGGCGCCGGCCGCCATCCCGGTCGCCCGCGCGGGCTTCACGTCGAGCGAAATCCTGCGCGACGGGCAGGGCGGCTTCGACATCAGGCTGGCGCGGGAGGCCCGTGCCGGAAACTGGCTGCCCCTGGCGCAGCCCGGCGCCTTCACGCTGACCTTGCGGCTGTACGATTCCCCGCTCAGCCTCAGGGCGGGTGCGCTGGCCGCGGCGGAAATGCCCGCCATTGTCGTGGAGCAGTGCTCATGAAGCGCAAGCCTTTGCTCTCGCGTCCGTTCGAAGGCCTGGCCTGGCTCGTCGC
>CAIWVR010000453.1 GCA_903916165.1 uncultured Hyphomicrobiales bacterium
AGGTGAAATGGACGCACCATGACTGACATGATTCACCTGCTCGAGACGCGTCGCTCCGTGGCACCTGTCGCGCTTGCGGGGCCGGGGCCCACGCCCGCCGAGCTGGAGCGCCTGCTGCGCCTCGCCGCGCGGGTGCCAGATCATGGCAAGCTGGTGCCCTGGCGCTTTATCGTCTTCCAGGGCGAGGCGCGCGAGCGGGCCGGGGACATTCTGGCGGCCGCCTTCGCCGCCAGGGAGCCGGGTGTCGAGCCCTCGCGGATCGCGGCCGAGCGCAGGCGCATGACCATGGCACCGCTGATCATCGGCGTCGTGTCACGCGCGGCACCGCATATGAAAATCCCGGAATGGGAGCAGGAATTATCGGCCGGGGCCGTCTGCATGAACCTGCTGATCGGCGCCAGGGCGATGGGCTATGCCGGTTCGTGGCTCACCAACTGGTTCTCCTACGATCGTGGCGTGCTGGCGCGCTTCGGGCTGGCGGAGACGGAACGGATGGCAGGGTTCATCCACATCGGCCACGCCGAAACCAGTCCTGAGGATCGTCCGCGCCCGCCGCTGGACACCATCGTCACCTATTTTTCGGGAGAAAAGCCGTGATCTTTTACGAACCGCAGTCGCGCGACCACGCCCTGCTGCCGCATGATCCCTTCAAACAGCTGATCGCGCCGCGTCCGGTCGGGTGGATTTCCACCATGGCCAGCAATGGCGATGTCAATCTCGCGCCCTATTCCTTCTTCAACGCCTTTTCAGGTGCGCCACCGCTCGTTGGCTTTTCATCGGAAGGTTATAAGGACAGCGCCACTTTCGCGCAGGAAACCGGCGAGTTCGTCTGGAACATGGCGACCTGGGACTTGCGGGAAAAGATGAACGCGACCTCCGCCCCCCTGGCGCGCGGCATGAGCGAATTCACCCATGCGGGTCTGGCGACGGCACCCTGCCAGCTCGTGCGCGCACCGCGCGTGGCCGATTCGCCCGCCTCTCTCGAATGCAAGGTGACGCAGGTTGTGCGGCTGAACGACATGACCGGCGCGGCGACCGATCGCTATCTCGTGCTTGGCCAGGTGATCGGCGTCCATCTGAACGAGGCCTATCTGCGCGATGGCCTGATGGACATCACCCTGATGAAGCCCATCGCGCGCTGCGGCTATCAGGATTACACCGTCATCGACAAGGTCTTTGCCATCAAGCGCCCGTCGGGTGCCGGCAATCAGGCCGCCGGCGGCTGACCTGCGCGGGCCGCGCGCGCCAGCACGCGCCGGGCGCGCGCCAAGTGCCGGCGGTCGAACCTGTGTCCGTCGATGGTCACGCCGGGCGCGTCCGGCTGATGTGAGAAGGCCGCCACCAGGGCCTGCGCCCGCGCCAGGACGTCCCCCGTCGGGGTGAAGACATGATTGATGGCAGCGACCTGGGCGGGATGGATGGCAAGTTTTGCCGCAAAGCCATCTGCACGCGCCTGCTGCGCCTCATGGCGCAGGCCATCAACGTCGCCAACATCATGAAACAATGTGTCAATGGCGGGCACGCCGGCGGCGGCGGCG
>CAIWVR010000454.1 GCA_903916165.1 uncultured Hyphomicrobiales bacterium
TTAGCTGCCAGAGGGGCCCGGTCTGGTTCCTGAACTCTATTGCCGCGAAACGGTAGGTTCAAGCTTAACGCTGGCACCTGACGTGAATGTGAAAGATAAAAAACGACATATAGTTGGATGGGCGTGAAAATCATTCGAGAGGCCCGCCCATGCGTGGGTCATCCGGGGTGCCTCACGGGCGGAGGAGAAGGTGCCAGACCATGTGTCCCGTCGCATCATGACGTCACGGAACGCGGACATGCTCAGCTGGCACGACGCCGACATCGCGTCCTAGAAATAACCGAACCGGCCTGCGATCACGCCGGCAGCGGTGGCAACAGCCAGTGGCACCAGTGGGTTCTGGCGCGTGAGCGCGACAAACAGCGCCACGCCGGCTGTCAACACATAGCCCAACCATTCGTCAATCGCCGCCTGCGCGGTCACCAGCGCCGAGGCGCAGATGAGCCCGACCACGAGCGGCGGGAAGGCGCGCTTGGTCAGCCCATACCAGCGCGCATGCGAGATGCGGTTTTCCGCGCGGCCCGCGATCAGCGACAGCGCGCTTGTGGGAACCACCGTCGCCAGCGTGGCAACCACGAGCCCGGCCCAGCCCGCGATGCGCCAGCCCAGCATGCTCATCATCAGGATGTTCGGGCCAGGTGCGATCTGCGACAGCGCGAAAGCGGTGGCAAAACTTTCATTGCCGAGCCAGCCATGCACCTCGACCACCTGGCGGTGCACTTCCGGGATCATGGCGGAAATGCCGCCGACCGAGAAGATTGCTGTCGTGAAGAACGTCAGGCCCAGTGCAAAGAGCAGATCGGTCTTCATCGCTGGCCCCGCCAGAAGCTCACCGCCACCGATATGGGTCCCAGAACGAGTAAGGTGCCAACCAGCGGCAGGCGCAGGAAACCGATCGACACGAAGCTCAAGACAGCAAACAGCAGGGCCCAGCGCGTGGTGACGACCGTCTTGCCGATCTTGTAGGCCGTGCCGAACATCAGCCCGACGGCGCCCGCAGCGGCAGCCTTTGTGGCGGCGATGACATCGGGATGGGTCGCAAACTGGTCATAGACCGTGGCGAGGCCCACGAGAATGACGATGGGCATGAAGATCAGGCCGATGAGCGCCAGCACTGCGCCAACAAAACCCTGAAAGCGGTCGCCGACGATCGTGGCCATATTGACGAGGTTGGCACCGGGCAGGACCTGTCCCAGCCCGAGCACAGCCGCATATTCCTGATCGTCAAGCCAGCGCCGTCGCTCGACAAGGACATAGTGCATGGTGGCAGCAATGCCGCCGAAGCCAAACATGCCGACCAGAAAAAAACCCGAGAAAATGCCGAACCGCGAGACCTGCGGCCTGTCACCTGAAACTCGGACTTCTCTCACCGGCGCGGCGGGTGCGGCCACCTTATCCGGTCCGGGCGAAATACTGTCCGCGGGACATGGGCGCGGGGACTGCCTGCGCTTCGCGGACCATGCGCAACCGGCGCGGCAATTCGCGCATGAAACGATCAACGGTCTCGCGCAGGTCTGCCTCGTCTGGCTTGGCGCGGGACATGATGGACCCCGCGTCGATCAGGAACCGCTCAGCTGGTTTCAGCAGGTCCGAAAGCCGCTGGAAATCACCAGCCCTTTCGACTTTGCGCATGACTGCAGCAATCCGGGGTACGAGACGATCCAGCCCCGCCGCAGTCTCTGTAATTTGACGCCATTCAACTTCGTTCACGCTTCAGTCACTCCACGATAGACAGGCACCACCCCGAATCGACAATTCAACATGACATAGAGCGGACCCATGTGGCGGTTTTTTATGACAAAAGGGGAGGGGTTCCTGTGGATGAGCCCCGGGCCCTGGCGGGCCCCGCAGGCGACCGGGCGCTGGCAGGCCCATTCAAGAGAAGCGACAGGCCTGTCGAAGACTTATTTTTACTTTCGGTTCAATATTTTTGACCTTGTTCCACCCCGGAGATCTTCTTGATTGCATTCAGGAGGGCTCCACATTGCTTAGGCGCGCTGACGGCCTTGGCGTCCCGGGCCGATGCGGTTTGCTACAAGCACGCCATCCCTGTCTTGACGCCTCCGCGAGAGGCCGCCTCACTCAATCAGGGGCCTGCGGGATTGCGTCTGCCACGCTGACAAAATAGACTTTCAGAAAATAAATATCCGGGGAGGACATTATGACCAACAGGCCGAGAATCAAGCACCTCGCAATCATGACGCTTGACCCCGAAAAGCTTGCTCAATTCTATGAAGACGTGTTCGGCATGACCCGTCTTGCGCGCCCGGCCGACAGGCCGAAGACGAGCAAGGCCGTTTTCATGACGGACGGCTATCTCACATTGGCCTTGCTGCACAACAAGGCCGAAGGCAAGGCCCCGGGGCTCAATCACTTCGGTTTTCAGATCGACAGTCAGGACGAGATCAGCGAAAAGCTCGCCGTCTTCGGCCTTGAATCGACCCAGCGCCCAGCTGACCGGCCCTATGCGGAAACGCGCGCGACCGATCCCGACGGCAATAATTTTGATCTCGCCGTCAAGGGCTATGGCGGCTGATCCGCCAGGTGCAAAAAACATCTTGTCAATCGGGAGAAACGGGATGAAGGCGCGCCATCTCTGCCTTGCAGTGGCCTTGTGGTCAGTCTCTCTTGCTGGCGCCAAGGCGCAGGAGGTCGCGGATTTCTATCGCGGCAAGCAGATACGCGCCATCGTCAGCACGGTTGTCGGGGGCGATTATGACACGTGGATGCGGCTCATCACCCGCCATTGGAGTAAATATATTCCAGGCCATCCCAGCATGCTTGTTCAGAACATGCCGGGCGCGGGCGGCATTGTCGCGGCCAATTCCTTTTATCACACAGCCCCGCGAGACGGCTCGAGCATTGCAATGATCGGCCGCAATCTCGCCTATCAGGCGCTGATGAAGGAAGACGGCATCCGCTTCGATCCGATGAAGTTCAACTGGATTGGCAGCCCTGAAGTCTCCAATCGCATATGCGTCGTGATGGATGCATCCCGCGTGAAAACGGCGGCTGATCTTTATGAGACCGAACTCCTCATGGGAGGTGCCGGTGCCGGCACAGCCGTCTCCACCACGCCGCGCCTTGTGGCAGCCCTGACCGGCATGAAGATGAAACTTGTCGAGGGCTATGGCAGCGCGAGCGCCGTACAGCTCGCAATGGAGCGCGGGGAGGTCGATGGCGTCTGCCAGACCGTTGGCGCGCTGCGCTCATGGCGTCCGGGCTGGCTTGAAAGTGGCAAGATGCGTGTGCTTTTCAATATGGAACGCAATCCCATCGCTGAATTCAAGGTGCCGTCGATCCTCGATTTTGCACCTACCCCGGAACAAAAGCAGTTATTATTGCTGTTCTCCTCCAGTGTGGAGCTCGGACGGCCGATTGTGGCTCCACCCGAAACACCCGCCGATCGTGTGGCGGTGCTGCGCCAGAGCTTTGCACAGGTCATGGCTGATCCAGCCATGCGCGATGATGCCGACAGAATGAAAATCGACTTGTCGCTGGTCAAGGGTGAAGAGTTAAAGAGACTCGTCGAAGATCTGATGGCCACACCGCCCGACATTTTGCGAAAAGCACAGGCGCTTTCGCAGCTCTAGCAGGGGATCAAAAAATGTTCACATCTTCAGGGACAGACGAAACTTCCAACTGTGCAACTATATAGTAATTTCTTTAAGTAAATTATTTATATTAAAATTCAA
>CAIWVR010000455.1 GCA_903916165.1 uncultured Hyphomicrobiales bacterium
GCGAGGATGGCCGCGCGCAGACGCGCGTTCATGTTGGGGTCGGGCATGCCCATTTTGGCGGCCACCGTGATTTCACGGCCGAGCTTGGAGAACAGCTTGGACCGTACGGCGTCCTGCTTCCCCTTGCGGTGCATGATGTTCTTGAACTGACTATGGCCTGCCATGGACCCCTCGGAAAAAGACGCATGTGGATGGAGTGTGGGGCTTTATACGCTTGGGCGCCGGGAAATTGAAGGGGCTGCGCCATCCCTTGAATTCTGACGATCCCTGAAGTATAAAACACATTCTTTCCCGTCAGGCTTGCTTGGCGGACAGGCCGTCAGCCGAAAGGCGGCGGCCTTTTTCATTTACGGATTTTCATTTTGCGGCGCGTCATTGTCTATGTGGATGGTTTTAACCTGTACCACGCCATCGACGACCTCCGAAAACCCCATTGAAATGGGTGAACCTCTTCGCGCTGGCGGCAAGCGTCTGTGGCGAAGGTGAGGATCTGGTCGGAGCCAGCTACTTTTCGGCTTACGCGAATTGGCTGCCTGAGGAAACAAGGCGGCACAAGGAATACGTCAAGGCTTTGAAGCATTTTGGCGTTGAGTGTTTCATGGGGCATTTCAAGGAGAAGCGTCGCGCTTGCAGGAGCTGCGGCGCGCAATGGACCGGCCACGAAGAAAAAGAAAGTGACGTCGCGATGGCCACTCAGTTGGTCGCCGACGCCTTTCAGGATCGCTTTGACCGGGCACTGATCCTGACCGCTGACTCCGATATCGCCCCGGCGATCCGTATCGTGAAGATAGCGTTCCCTACGAAGTCTCTGGACGTGATCGCGCCGCCGGGTCGCTTCACGCACGCCCGATCATTGGCACCGAAGCTTGTGATCACACCGGGCAGGCTTGCGAAAGTTCTTTTGCCCGAAACTGCGGCCAACTCCGCTGGCTCCTCAGCTTTCCTGCGTCCGCCTGGTTACCTCCCTCCGTCCGTCTAAGCAGGGACGGTGCCTGAATCGGCGCGCCGGCTGGCGGCTGCCTTGTAGACCTTGTTTCGTTCCTGCTTTGATATTTCAAAGCTCTTCCAGCGCGATCTTGTGGAGAGCCTGTTCCGCCCGTGCATCCGCGATGGCCTGGAGGTCTTGATCTTCCAGCCGGTCCAGCATGGCCTCATAGACGTTGGCAGGCACGCAATAGAAAGCTGGCTTGTTGCGATTGAGGATCGCTACAGGGAAACCTTTGCCAGCAGCGACTGTTCCCATTGGGTTCTTTTTCAGCTCGGAAATATTGGCGGCCACGGCGGCGTGAATATTGTTCACCATTGAGTCTCTCCTTCCTGAGCGCTTTGAGTGAGAATAATCAGCTCTCCCAAAACTCCGGCAGCGCCGGGGCCAATCGCCCGCCCATGCGCAGCGGCGCCACGGCGCGGGCCAGCCCCGTGGAATCGTCGATCTCCACCGCCAGTCCGCACAAGGTCGCCGCCCCGTCGGCCGGCTCGAAACGTCCGCCCGGGATCTTGCGCGTGAACCGGCGCAGCGGCTCTTCCTTGTCCATGCCGATGACGCTGTCGTAATCGCCGGTCATGCCGGCGTCGCTCTGGTAGGCGGTCCCGAGGGCCAAGATCTGGTGATCGGCGGTCGGGATGTGCGTGTGCGTGCCCACCACGAGGCTCGCGCGGCCGTCGCAGAAATGGCCCATGGCCATTTTCTCGGAGGTCGTCTCGGCGTGCATGTCGAGGACGAAGGCGTCGCAGCCCAGACCCAGCGGGCAGGCGCCGATCTCGCGCTCCACCGCCGCGAAGGGATCGTCGAGCGGGTCCATGAAGACGCGGCCCATGACGTTCATCACCAGCACGCGCTGGCCCTTGTCGGTTTCGAACAGGTTGGCGCCGCGACCCGGCGTGCCCGCCGGGTAGTTCGCGGGGCGCAGGAGGCGCGGCTGGCGCCCGATGAAGACAAGCGCCTCGCGCTGGTCAAAGACATGGTTGCCGAGCGTCACGCAATCGGCGCCGGCGCCGAGAAACTCGTCGCAGATGGCTTCCGTGATGCCAAAGCCGCCGGCGGCGTTCTCGCCGTTGACGATGACGAAATCGAGGGCGTAGCGGGCGCGCAGATCCGGCAGGCGGTCGAGCAGGATGGCGCGACCGGCGCGGCCGACGATGTCGCC
>CAIWVR010000456.1 GCA_903916165.1 uncultured Hyphomicrobiales bacterium
CTTCAAGGACCGCATCCTGCTGGAGCGCGATCCCCATCGCGTGCTGGAAGGCGCGCTGATCGCCGCGACACTCGTGGGCGCGACCGAGATCCATTTTTACCTGCGCGACGAATATGCAGGTCTGCGCGCCACGCTGACGCGCGAGATCGCAAAACTTCCCGGCGACTGGCCTTTCATCCATCTGCGGCGCGGCGCGGGCGCCTATGTCTGCGGCGAAGAATCGGCGCTGATCGAATCGCTGGAGGGCAAGCGCGGCTATCCGCGCCAGCGCCCGCCCTTGCCGTTCCAGTCCGGCCTCTTCGGACGCCCGACCCTGACCCACAATGTCGAGACGCTGTTTTTCGTGCGCGAGATCGTTGAGAAAGGGGCCGAGTGGTGGCGCGCACAGGGACGCCATGGCGGCATCGGCCTGCGGCATTTTTCGGTGTCGGGCCGTGTGCAGACCCCGGGCGTGGTGCTGGCACCGGCCGGCTCCACCCTGCGCGACCTCGTCGCCCTGTGCGGCGGCATGGCGAAGGGCCACACCCTGCAGGCCTATCTGCCGGGCGGTGCCTCGGGCGGCATCCTGCCCGCCGCCCTCGACACCGAGCCGCTCGATTTTGGCACGCTGGAAAAGCACGGCTGCTTCATCGGCTCTGCCGCCGTGGTGGTGCTGTCGAATGCCGACCTTTTGCAGGAGGTCGCCCTCAACCTCATGCGTTTCTTCGCTGAGGAATCCTGCGGCCGTTGCACGCCCTGCCGGCTTGGCACCGCCAAGGCCGTCCAGCTCATGGAGCAGACGGACTGGGACCTGATCCTGCTCACCGAGCTTGCCGACGCCATGCGCGACGCGTCCATTTGCGGCCTGGGCCAGGCGGCTCCCAATCCGGTGCTTTCGCTGATCGAGCATTTCCCGGATGAATTCATGGGGCAGATGTGATGGGGCAGATGTGATGGGCGAACCGATCTCCTTCACGCTCGACGGCGCGCACGTCGAGGCGCAGCCTGGCGAAACCATCTGGCAGGTCGCCCAGCGCCAGGGCACGCACATCCCCCATCTGTGCCATCGCGACGCGCATGGCTATCGCCCGGATGGCAATTGCCGCTCCTGCATGGTGGAGATCGCGGGCGAGCGCGTGCTGGCCCCCTCCTGCCGGCGCGAGCCGACGCCTGACATGAAGGTCACGACCGACAGCCCCCGTGCGAATCTCACGCGCAGGCTCGTGCTGGAATTGCTGGTCGCCGACCAGCCTGAGCGCGAGACGTCGCATGATCCCGATTCGCATTTCTGGAAACAGGTCGACGCCTCAGGCCTGACGGAAGATCGCTTTCCGCGCGCCTACAATGCACCCGACCCCGACCCCAGCCATCCCGCCATGCGCGTCAATCTCGACGCCTGCATCCAGTGCGGCCTGTGCGTGCGCGCCTGCCGCGAGGTGCAGGTCAATGATGTGATCGGCATGGCCTACCGGCACGACGCGGCCAAGATCATCTTCGATTTCGACGATCCCATGGGGGACTCGACCTGCGTCGCCTGCGGCGAATGCGTGCAGGCCTGCCCGACCGGCGCCCTGATGCCCGCCGCCTATCTCGACGAGGCCCAGCAACGAAACGTGTGGCCAGACCGCACGGTCGATTCGCTCTGCCCCTATTGCGGCGTTGGCTGCCAGACGACCTTCGAGATCAAGGAGGACCGCATCGTCCACGTGCAGGGACGCGACGGACCCGCCAACCACGGCCGCCTTTGCGTCAAGGGCCGGTTCGGGCTGGGCTATACGACCCACCCGCACCGCCTGACGACGCCATTGATCCGCCTGCCCGGCAAGGAAAAGCGCGCCGACGATGTCGTCGATCCCGCCAACCCGTTCACGCATTTCCGGGAGGCGACTTGGGACGAGGCGCTCGATGTGGCAGCCCGGGGCCTGACGCGGATTCGCGACACGCGCGGTCCCAAGGCGCTGGCCGGTTTCGGCTCGGCCAAGGGCTCGAATGAGGAAGCCTATCTGTTCCAGAAGCTGGTGCGGACGGGCTTTGGCAGCAATAATGTCGATCATTGCACGCGCCTCTGCCATGCCTCCTCGGTGGCTGCGCTGATGGAGGGCCTGAATTCCGCCGCTGTCTCCGCGCCCTTCGAAGCCGCACGCGACGCCGATTTTATGATCGTCATCGGTGCCAATCCGGCGGTGAACCATCCCGTCGCCGCGACCTTCCTCAAAAATGCCGTGCGCACGCGTGGCACGAAGCTCGTGATCATCGATCCCAGACGCCAGCCGCTGTCGAGACACGCGTGGCGCCATCTCGCCTTCCATCCGGGCAGCGACGTCGCGCTGCTCAATGCCATGATCCACACGATCATCGAGGAAGGCCTCACCAACGCAGCCTTCATCGCGCGCTTCACCGCCGATTACGACAAGCTCGTGGACCATGTGCGCGACTTCTCCCCCGAGGCAATGGCGCCGGTGTGCCATGTCGATGCAGCCACGATCCGCGAGGTCGCACGCGCCTATGCGCAAGCGCGCGCGTCGATCATCTTCTGGGGCATGGGAATCAGCCAGCATGTGCACGGCACCGACAATGCGCGCTGCCTGATCGCGCTGGCGCTGATCACCGGGCAGATCGGCCGCCCCGGCACGGGCCTGCATCCGCTGCGCGGGCAGAACAACGTGCAAGGTGCCTCCGACGCCGGGCTGATCCCGATGTTTTATCCCGATTACCGCAGCGTCGAGGCGGAAACGGTGCGCGACATATTCGAGAC
>CAIWVR010000457.1 GCA_903916165.1 uncultured Hyphomicrobiales bacterium
CACCCCTGAGCGAGCATCTATCAGCATCGTCACTGCGAGCGGAGCGAAGCAATCCAGAAGTCTCACGTGAGGCATGGATTGCCGCGTCGCCTGCGGCTCCTCGCAAGGACGAAGGGCGGGACGCGCCTCAGTTCCCGCCGCGCCAGATGTCGTCGCCGTTGATCTCGCTCACGCGCTGCTTGCCGATATAGGCCATCGTCCGGCGCATTTCGTTTTTCAGGATCGACAGCGCCTTGCCTGCGCCCGCCTCGCCGCCCGCGCCGATGCCGTAGAGCGTGGCACGTCCCGTCAGCACGGCGTTAGCGCCGAGCGCCAGGCATTTCACAATGTCGCTGCCGCGGCGCACGCCGGAATCCACGAAGATTGTCGTGCGGTCGCCGACGGCCGTCGCAATGCCTGGCAGCACGTCGAGCGTCGAGGGCGCGGAATCCATGTTGCGGCCGCCATGGTTGGACACCACGATGCCATCGACGCCATGATCGATCGCGCGGCGCGCATCATCGGCGCGCATGATGCCCTTGATGACGAGCTTTCCGGGCCAGATCTCGCGCAGCTTGTCGACATCGGCCCAGCTCACCTGGTCGGCGCGCAGGGCCTTTGCCTGCGAGGCGGACCCGGTAAATTTCTCCTGGTATTTTTCCGGATAATTGGCGTGCTCGGGCATGCCGGTCGAGGTGATGTACTTGCCGATCACCGTCGCCATCCATTCGGGATGGCTCAGCATGTCGATCACGCTCTTCGCATTGATCTTGTAGGGCTGCGAGAACCCGTTGCGCGCATTGTGCTCGCGGTTGGCGCCGTGGCCGATGTCGACGGTCCAGACCAGCGTCTCGAACCCGGCGCGCGCGGCGCGGCGCACGAGCTCGTAGGACAATTCCTTCTCGCGCCACATATAAAGCTGGAACCACGGACGCCCGCCGCCGGCCGCCACTTTCTCCATCGGCGTGTTGGAGCCGGTTGCCAGCGTGAACGGAACGCCGGCCTTGGCAGCAGCCTTGGCGAGTTCATATTCGCCCTCGTACCAGCACAGGCCCGCGATACCAGTGGGGGCGATCACCATCGGCAGGGCGGCAGGTTTACCGAAGATTTCAGTGTCGAGCTTCACGTCGGAAACGTCGACCAGCACGCGGTTGAGCAGTTTCAGATCCTCGAACGCCCGGCGGTTGTTGCCCAGCGCGACCATGTCCTCGGTGCCCTTGTCGACATATTCGAACACGCCCTTGGGCAGGCGCTTGCGGGCGACCTCGCGAAGATCAGCAATATTGTAGCAATGGTCGAGGCGACCCATGTTTCCTCCTCACGCAGTCTTGATGACCGCGTTTGATGTGGCGTGAGTTTACGGAGGCATGGCTTCGCTGTCACCACCCACCGTGGCACCAGTCGTCCTAAGCGCCACGAACGCCCGCGTCGTCATTGCGAGGAGCATGAGCTCCGAAGCAATCCATCTGACGGCAGCCACCCGGAGATGGATTGCCGCGTCGCCTTCGGCTGCTCGCAATAACGAAACTCATATTCCATAATAAAATCGTAAATAAAAATTATTCACACAAAAGCCTGCATGAATGCTAGAATG
>CAIWVR010000458.1 GCA_903916165.1 uncultured Hyphomicrobiales bacterium
CGCGCATCGTTTTCGCGAACAAGATGGACAAGGTCGGCGCGGATTTCTTCCGTTGCCTTTCTGACATCAAGACGCGTCTGGGCGCCAAGCCGATTGCCATTCAGTTGCCGATCGGTTCGGAGAGCAACTTCAAGGGGCTCATCGATCTCGTCCGCATGAAGGCGGTCGTCTGGAAGGAAGAATCGCTCGGCGCGAAGTTCGACGATGAGGAAATTCCGGAAGACATGCTCGAACAGGCGAAGGAATATCGCCTGATGATGGTCGAGGCCGCCGTCGAACTCGACGATGAGGCCATGGCGGATTATCTCGATGGCAACGAGCCCTCCGAGACCGTCCTCAAGAATTGCATCCGCAAGGCTGTCATCACCGGTGCGTTCTATCCCGTGCTGTGCGGTTCGGCCTTCAAGAATAAGGGTGTCCAGCCGCTCCTCGACGCCGTGGTGGACTACCTGCCGTCGCCGATCGAGCGCGGCGCCATCAAGGGCATTGATTACAAGACGGGTGAAGAAACCGAGCGCAAGCCCGGCGACGACCAGCCCCTCGCGCTGCTCGCCTTCAAGATCATGGACGATCCGTTCGGCGTCCTGACCTTCGCCCGCGTCTATTCCGGCAAGTTCGAGAAGGGCGTCGCTCTCCTAAACTCGTCGCGTGACAAGTCCGAGCGCGTGGGCCGCATGGTTCTCATGCACGCCAACAACCGTGAAGAAATCTCCGAGTGTTACTCGGGCGACATTGTCGCTCTGGTGGGCATGAAGGACACGCGCACCGGCGACACTTTGTGCGATCCGTTGAAGCCCGTCATCCTCGAGAAGATGGACTTCCCGGAGCCGGTGATCGAAATGGCGATCGAGCCCAAGACCAAGGCCGACCAGGAGAAGATGGCGACTGCCCTCGTCAAACTGGCCGCCGAGGATCCGTCCTTCCGCGTCTCCACCGATCAGGAGTCCGGCCAGACGATCATCAAGGGCATGGGCGAGCTGCATCTCGACATCAAGGTCGACATTCTCAAGCGCACCCACAAGGTCGAAGTGAATGTGGGCGCGCCGCAGGTCGCCTATCGTGAACGCATCACCAGAAAGGTGATCAAGGACTATACGCACAAGAAGCAGACGGGCGGTACGGGCCAGTTTGCGCGCGTGAAGTTTGAAGTCGAGCCGAATGAGGCCGGCAAGGGTTTCGAATTTGAATCGAAGGTTATCGGCGGTTCGGTTCCCAAGGAATATATCCCGGGCGTTGAAAAGGGCCTCAACTCGGTTCTGGGCGCGGGCGTTCTCGCCGGCTTCCCGGTTGTCGATCTCAAGGTCACGCTCATCGACGGCGCCTATCACGAGGTCGACTCGTCGGCTCTCGCCTTCGAGATCGCGTCGCGCGCCGCACTCCGTGAGGCGCTGCGCGAGGGTAGTTCGGTTCTGCTCGAGCCGGTGATGAAGGTCGAGGTGGTGACCCCGGAAGATTATACCGGTTCGGTCATCGGCGACTTGAATTCCCGTCGCGGCCAGATCCAGGGGCAGGACATGCGCGGCAACGCGAACGTCGTTTCCGCGATGGTCCCGCTCGCCAACATGTTCGGTTACGTGAACAACCTGCGTTCGTTCAGCCAGGGTCGCGCGAGCTACTCGATGGTGTTCGACCATTACTCGGAAGTGCCGCGTAACGAAGCTGAAAAGATCCAGGCCAAATACGCCTGATCCACCGCAACGCAGATACAGACAAAGTCTTGAAGGAGCTCGGCTATGGCCAAGGAAAAGTTTGCGCGCACCAAGCCGCATTGCAACATCGGCACGATCGGTCACGTTGACCACGGCAAGACGTCGCTGACGGCGGCGATCACGAAGGTTCTCGCTGAATCCGGCGGCGCCCACTTCACTGCCTACGACCAGATCGACAAGGCACCGGAAGAAAAGGCCCGTGGCATCACGATTTCGACGGCTCACGTCGAATACGAGACCAAGGCCCGCCATTACGCCCACGTCGACTGCCCCGGCCACG
>CAIWVR010000459.1 GCA_903916165.1 uncultured Hyphomicrobiales bacterium
GATCCAGTTGAACTTGTCGGCGTCGAACGTGACGCCCTTGACGCCGGCGGCCTGCATTGCCGGAAATGTGTTCGCCAGCATGCCGATGTTGGTGCCGTCGCGCGGGGCGACCTCGTAAAGATAATTCGCCATTTTCAGACCGCCGGCACCGGTCATGTTTTGCGGAACGACGCTGGGATTGCCGGGAATGTGCTTGCCCAGGTAACGCGACACCATGCGCGCATGCAGGTCGTATTCGCCGCCGACGGCGACCCCGATCAAGACGTTGACGTTTTTTCCACGATAGAAATCGGAGACATTGTCGGCGTGAGCCGCGCTTGCAGCCACGAAGGTGCCGAGCAGGCCCAGGAACTGCGCGCGGCGCGCGGTCATGATCAGAAAACCCATATGTTCCTCCCGGGAGATTCGCTGTTTTTCAGCTTGTGTGACGTGGATTATCTCAGTTGGCGGGGCGCGCGTCCATGATGGTCTTGTCCCTGCCTATTTCTGACACTTCGGGCAATAGAAGGTGGACCGTCCGCTCTGGACAATCCGCGTCACCATGCCGCCGCAGCCCGGCGTCAGGCAGGGCTCGCCTTCGCGGTCGTAGACGCGGAAATGGTGCTGGAAATAACCAAGGGACCCGTCGGTCAATTTATGGTCCCGCAACGACGACCCCCCGGCACGGATAGCGTCCGTGAGCACTGACTTGATGTCATCCGCCAGCTGATGGGCCGCCGGCGTCGCTGCGCCAGTCTTGCGTGTAAGCGTTCCCGCAAGGCGCTTTGGTGAAAGCCGTGCCATGTGGAGAGCCTCGCAGACATAGATATTGCCCAGCCCGGCAATGAGCCTCTGGTCGAGCAATGCGGCCTTGAGGGGTGTCTTGCGGCCCTTGAAGAGGGCGGCCAGACGGTCGCCGCTCAATTCATTGCCGAGTGGTTCGAGGCCAAGAGCCTTGAAGGACGGGTGTTCAGCCAGGGCAGCGCGCGCGACAAGGTCCATGAACCCAAAACGCCGCGGGTCATTATAGGTGATCCTGTAGCCGTTTCCCAAATGCAAGACGACGTGATCATGCGTGACGGAGCCTGATCGTTCGTGATGAAAGATGCCCGGCATGGTTGGTCCGACATTGTCGCGCTCGACGCGGAACGAGCCGCTCATGCCCAGATGCATGATCAGCGTCGTGCCATCGTCGAGATCGGCCAGAAGATATTTCGCACGACGCCCAAGGCTCGTGACGGTTCGGCCCTCAAGGCGCTGAACGAAGTTCTCGGGGAGGGGGAAGCGGAGGTCGGGTCGTCTTTGCTCCACCTTGACGATCCGGGCACCTTGCAAGGCTGGCTCAAGGCCTCGCCGGACGGTCTCGACCTCGGGGAGTTCAGGCATAAGTCCTCGTTTTTGGTCTGCGGCCGCGCGTTCGGGAAGACTGCAATCCTACATGGTCATTCCCGTGCTGTCGCGCTATGGTCCCGCCGCTTTGGAGTCAGTCATGGTTCACGCTTCCCCGTCCAGCCCTCGTCCCGAGGATGACACGCATTTCGGTTTTGAGACCGTTCGTCTCGGCCAGAAGCAGGCGCTCGTCGACGACGTCTTCCACAAGGTCGCGGATCGCTATGATGTCATGAACGACTTCATGTCGATGGGCCTGCACCGGGCCTGGAAGGATGTGCTCGTTTCCATGGTGAAGCCGCCGGGGAACCGGCCTTTCCGGCACCTCGATGTTGCGGGCGGCACCGGTGACGTTGCGTTCCGCGTGGCGCAAGCGGGCGGCCCCGAGACTGACGTCACCATCCTCGACATCAATGGCGACATGCTGCGTGTGGGTGAGGCGCGCGCTGCCAGGCACCGCGTGCCCGGACATCTCACCTTCGTCGAGGCGAATGCCGAAGACCTGCCGCTGCCCGACAATAGTTTCGACGCCTACACCATAGCCTTCGGCATTCGCAACGTGCCCCGGATCGAGCGGGCGCTGGCGGAAGCGTATCGGGTGCTCAAGCGGGGCGGGCGATTCCTCTGCCTCGAATTTTCGATTGTCAATCTGCCCGGTCTCGACAAGATCTACGAAGCCTATTCCTTCACCGCCATTCCGGCGATGGGCAAGGCGGTGACGGGCGATGGCCAGCCCTATCGGTACCTCGTGGAATCGATCCGCAAGTTTCCACATCCCGAGACGTTCCGCGACATGATCGAGGATGCGGGGTTCAGGCGCGCCACCTACACGCGGTTGACCGGCGGCGTGGTCGCGATCCATTCAGGCTGGAAGCTCTGACGCATGGCGTTTTTCGGCACTGTCGGGCACCTTTGGAGACTGGCGCGTGCGGGCTTCGTGCTGGCGCGCGAGGGCGTGTTCGCCAACATCGACCCGCTGAGCCTGCCACTAGCAGCGCGGCTTCCCCTTGCCCTGGCAAAGCTGGTGGAGCGGCGCGTCGATGCGCCCCGCCCGGCGCGTCTGGCGGTCGCGATCAGCCGACTGGGTCCCTCCTATGTGAAGCTGGGCCAGTTCCTCGCCACGCGGCCCGATGTGGTCGGCCCGGCGGTGGTGCGCGATCTCGAAGCTCTCCAGGACCGGATGGAGCCGTTCCCCCAGGCCATTGCGGAGGCGCAGGTCGTCGCCGCCTTTGGGCGCCCCCTCCATGAAGTCTTTACCTATTTCGGCCCGGCGGTCGCAGCCGCGTCCATCGCGCAGGTGCACCGCGCGCGCGTCCGCGACGGCGACGGTGAACGTGACGTGGCCGTCAAGATTCTGCGCCCCGGCGTTCAGGCGCGGTTTGCACGCGATCTGGGTGATATGTATGCCGCCGCCCATTTCGCGGCCCGCCATTTTCGTGATGCAGATCGTCTGCGACCGGTTGAAGTTGTCGAGACGCTGGAACGCTCCGTCCGGATGGAGATGGACTTTCGGCTTGAAGCTGCGGCGGCGTCGGAATTTGCAGAAAATGTCATGGACGACCCCGAGTTCCGGATCCCGTCCATCGACTGGGACCGCACCGCCAAGGACGTCCTGACGCTCGAATGGATCGATGGCATTCCGCTCACCGATCTTCCCTCTCTGGAACGCGCCGGACATGATCTGCCGCGACTGGGTCGGATCGTCATCCAGTCGTTCCTGAATCATGCGCTCCGGGACGGCTTCTTTCATGCTGACATGCATCAGGGGAACCTGTTTCTCGACGCCACCGGGCGACTGGTCGCCGTGGATTTTGGCATCACCGGTCGCCTCGGACCCAAGGAGCGTCGTTTCCTCGCGGAAATTCTCTACGGCTTCATCACACGCAATTACCGTCGCGTGGCGGAGGTGCATTTCGAGGCCGGCTATGTGCCTGAAACCTTCAGCATCGACGATTTTGCCCAGGCGGTGCGCGCGATCGGAGAGCCGATCCATTCGCGCACGGCGGACCAGATATCTATGGCCAAACTGCTCACGCTGCTCTTCGAGATTACCGCCATTTTCGAGATGAAGACCCGCATCGAACTGGTGATGCTGCAAAAGACGATGGTTGTCGTGGAAGGCGTCGGACGCACGCTCGATCCCAGGCTCGACCTGTGGTCGATCGCGGAGCCCATCGTGCGCAGCTGGATCGAACAGAATCTCGGCCCGCGCGGCAAGATCGAGGATTTCGGGCGCAATCTGTCGACGCTCGCCCGTTTTGCCAACGAACTGCCCAATGTGCTGGTGCGTGGCGAGCGACTGGTCGAGCGGTTCGAACGGATGGCGTCAGACGGGTTCGAATTGTCCGGGCGGACGGTCGAGCGCATCGGCCGTGCGGAGGCGCAGCGTGCGCGGTCGGGCCATGTCGCGCTCTGGGTGATCGCGGCGCTGCTGGCGATCGGCCTTTGGCTCCGCTAGTCTTCGGGTGAGAGGCTGACAATGGCGCAGGTAGACCAGACCCTGAAGGACCGCAAGATCCTGCTGATCGTGGGTGGCGGGATTGCGGCCTACAAGGCGCTGGATCTCATCCGCCGCTTGCGCGAGCGCGGCGGGCAGGTGCGTGTCGTTCTGACGGCCGCCGGGCGCGCGTTTGTGACGCCATTGTCGCTGGCGAGCCTGAGCGGACAGCCCGTTCATGAGGATCTCTTCTCGCTGACCGACGAGACTGAGATGGGCCATATCGAATTGTCGAGATCGGCCGATCTGGTTGTCGTTGCGCCTGCCACCGCCGATCTGATGGCGAAAGCGGCGAACGGGCTGGCCAATGATCTTGCCTCCACATTGCTGCTTGCA
>CAIWVR010000460.1 GCA_903916165.1 uncultured Hyphomicrobiales bacterium
AATGGGTTCCGTGACGATCCCAAACTGCTTATCCGATGCGGCATTTCGGAGAAAAAAGGTGTCCAGTGCATTTTTGTCCAGGATGCCCGTTGTGCCAGTGCCGCCGCTTTCTCTGCATGTTTCATATTTCTCTCCGGTGTATGCGCTGGGGTCTGGCGCACGGTGCTCATTTCGGCCAAAGCTTTAATGCGACCATCCCCGCCAAACTCCGTGCGCGATTCGCCTGTGCTTTGGGTGCGACGTCAGCGATAGGCCTTTGGACCACAGCTAATCAAACATCCCGCAGGATCGTCAATGCCGACCTCGGCGCATGGAGACAATTTAAGGCTTTTGTCCAGGACAAAACAGGGGGGACAGATGTTTCTTTTTTTGTTACCCTGATTGAATATGCCAAAAAATTCCTTTGTGTTACAGGCTGAAATCGAGCGTACAACGGGTTTTGGCATTGAACAGCTAAGAAAGTGGCGTCAACGGTTTGGCTTTCCTCCGGCGCAATATGGGGTAAACGGCCGGGCTGTTTATTCACGCGAATCCGTCGATAGGCTCCTGGTGATCAAACGCTTACTAGAGGCTGGGGGTCGTCCCGGTCAAGTCGTAGCCAATACGGCGGACGAAAACTTAAAAATGGCTGCCGACCTGAACCTGTTCAAACCCGATGTGGGGCGCTCAGACTCTACGAATGCGTTGATCAGCCTTCTTGCGCACGCTGACAGCGAAGGATTTAAGGTCCTGCTGCGTAAACAACGCGCGAAGCGCACCATGCTGGACTTTGTCCAAAACACGGTTGCCCCATTGATGGTCGGTATTGGTGACGCCTGGCTGAGCGGTGAAATCGATGTGTATCACGAACATCTGTGCTCCTCCATGATCGAGCGGTATTTGATTGCGGAAACACTCAAATCAAAACCAAAGCTTGCTTTTCCAGTTTTCTTGTTTGCCTTGCCCCCCGGCGAGCGTCACCAGCTTGGCTTGCTGATGGTTGAGGCCGTCATGGCAGAAGCGGGTGCTTACATCGTGAACGTTGGAAGCGATATTCCATTGAACAGTTTGAGGCTGGCGGCTACAGAATGCAAAGCCGATGTGGTTGCGCTGACATTCAGTTTTTCGTATCCCCTGCGAGATGTCGTGCCAACGCTGGTCCATTTACGACGTTTGCTGCCGCCTCGAACGCTACTTTGGGCTGGAGGTGCGGGTTTGTTGCGGGTCAAGCGAGTGCCCAAGGGCGTCCAATTCATGACCGATTTTGACGAGGCTATTACGGCTTTGGGTGCTCTGGTCCGGCTTGGACAACTTCAGCCCCAATAATTCAATTGCCGTGACCTTTGATATAGGTCTCCAAAAATTTGATCTGGTTGCCCTGAAGTTCAATCACATTTTTCACAATGTCGCCGACAGAGATGACCCCAACTACTTTAGTTTTTTCAAGTACTGGTAGGTGCCGAATGTGCTTATGGGCCATGATTGCCATGCACTCGTCCAAGCTGTTAGATAGCGTGACTGTCAAAGGGTTGGGTGTCATGATTTCTGCAACGCGCGTCAGCTTTGGATCACGGTGCGGTAAAAGGACCTTGATAGCGCAATCGCCTTGAGAAACGATCCCGACCAGTTGTTCGTCATCCATGACAAGAATGGCGCGGACTCTGTTGTCGCGCATCAGTTTCAGTGCATCCTCCGTGGAATCGGATGAACGAACGGAGAAAATGGCTTTATTTTTTGGATCAATGCATTGTTTTACGGTGGTCATAGAAATAGGCAAATGAGGGATGAGGACGGGAAGTGCAGTGCAAGATGAGGACTATCCATTCTATGGCCCAAGACCAGCTCGTCAAGCCCGTGATTGGCAGGCTTCAATGGTTGGAGGGTATCCTGGGCTTCAAGCAGCTCGCCTGATCAACATCGGTGCGGATGGTGCGGAATTTGTCAAATTTTTCAAGATCGTGAGGTATGCCATGCACCTTTTTCGTCTTATGACACGTATCGGGTTATGGACTTTTGCATCATTTTTCGGGCTCTGTGCCCAGGCCTACGAACCCGCGCCGCCAGACGATAGGGCGGCGGTACGTTTAGTCATTGAAGCCCAACTGGCCGCTTTTGCCGCTGACGATGCAGAGCAAGCGTTTAGCCATGCCTCTCCAAGCATCCAGGCCACTTTCATTACGGCACGCAATTTCTTGGACATGGTCCGGATTGCCTACCCTGTGGTGTACCGACCGGCGAGTCTGCGTTTTCAGGTTCCAGTTTTGAGTAACGAGGAAGTATGGCAAACCGTGCAGATGCGGGACGCGTCGGGAATGGACTGGACTGCACTCTATACGCTGAAACGCCAAGCCGATGGAGTATGGAAAATCAGCGGCTGCGCGCTGCAACGGAGTGCGGACCAGAATGTTTGACGGGCGGTAATTAACAACAGCGCCATTCCAGAAGTTCTCAAAAATCAGAATGAATCGCCCCGGGTTTTGTGGAGGCTCCTAACTTTGAGAAGATGGAGCCATGAACAAGAGATTAAACAAATTTTCCCCGGAAGTCCGCGAACGAGCGGTGCGCCTGGTGCAGGAGCAC
>CAIWVR010000461.1 GCA_903916165.1 uncultured Hyphomicrobiales bacterium
CCGGCGCATGAAAATGCTCGTGGCAACGCCCAGCGCCATGCCAGCGATCACGTCTGAGGGATAATGCGCTCCGGTGACAATGCGCGAGACGCCGATCAGGAGGGCCACCGCGATGAGCACCTTGCCCGCGCGCGGCACCATGAAGGCGAGCGCGGTTGCCGTGGCGAAGACAGTGACCGTATGGCCGGAGGGAAAACTGAGCACCGACGATTTGATGGAGAACATGTCGAAATGAAAGGCCCCGAAGGAGTCATAAAGCCTTGGCCGCGCGCGCCCGAACACCATCTTCAGCGCCAGCGACAGCAGACCGGAGACGGCATTCACCGCGATGATAAAAAATGCGCGCCCGGCCAGCACGCCCAGCGCCGCATCCATATGGGCGCCAAGCCCGCGCTGACGCGCCATGAGCGCGCCAAACAGAACCATGGCGCCCAGCGCGAAGATCCAGCCGGATTCCCCCAGTTTCGTGATCTGGAGGAATGCCGATTTCACGCCGGGCGCGACGCCGCGCATGGCTTCGGTGATCGTGGCATCGCCCAGCAGTGCTGTCGCGATCACCGACACGCAGACCAGCAGCGCGATCATCGCCTCAAAGCGACGGCCCTCGATGGTGCTGCGCCGCTCGGCCACTTTCCAGCGCGCGAGGAAATCGCGCGCGGCATGGCGCAAGGGCGCGAGACAGGCGCTCATGGAGTTGGCTTTCGCGCATAGACGGCAATGTCGAGACGGCGTCCGCCATTCAGATTAATGCCCTGCACCCGCTCATAGAGCGCGATCTGCGACGTCCGCGCGAGTGCTGCGCGGAAGGCGCCCTCGTCGCGCGCCTCGACAAAGGCAATCCGGCACGGCTGCGCCTCGATGAATGTCGCCGCGCTTGCGCCATCGATCATCAGCAGGCTCGTGCCGGCCAGAAAGACGAGGCTGGGTTCATTATAGCCGCCGGCGGTCGCAGGCTCGAGACGGGCGCATTCCGGCAGACGTTTGGCCACGCGCTGGCTGGCCTCGGACAGGCGCGGCGACAGGCGCCACGGCTCGAAAGCCCCCCCCGTCATGGTGCCGCTGAACACGAAGACATAGGTGCAGAACGCGAGCGCCACGCCAGTTAGCACCGACTGGTCGATCGGCTCGCGGCCCATGTCGCGCAGGAGATGAAACGCCAGCCAGAGAAGGAAAGGTGCCACGGCAAAAGCCGCCATGCCCGGCGCACGCCCGGCGTAAAAACTCAGGCCCATCCCAACGGCAAACAGAACCAGCGCAAACCCCGGCAGGATGCGCAAGATCGCGCGCCCCCAGCCGCGCGACAGCGCCAGTTCACCCCGCTCGATGGCCACGGCGACCAGAATCGCAAGGGCCGGATAGACCGGCAGGACGTAATGCGGCAGCTTTGTCGGGACCGCCTCGAACAGCAGCCAGAACGGCACGATCCAGGCAAGCAGGAAGGCCACGCCCGGTTCGCGGCGCGCGCGCCAGGCGAAGGGCGCGGCCAGCACGGCAAGCGGTGCCATCGGCCAGGCGGTCGCGAAAAAGGCGGCGACATAGGTCAAGGGTGGAGCGCCATGCGCTTCCTGACCCGTGCTGACCTTGCCCAGCATATCATTGCCGATGGACTCAGTCAGGAAGGCCCCCTTGGTGGCAATCATGATGAGAATGAACCACGGCACGACCATGAGAAGCGCCCAGATAAAGCCAGGCAGCGGCCGCGTCGCGGCCAGCCACCGCGCGCCCCGGTCCTTCACCGCCAGCACCAGCGCCGCGAAAACCGGGACCATGGGCGTGATCGGACCTTTCACCAGCAGACCAATCCCGATGGCTGTCCAGAAGATCAGCGGCAGCCGCCATCCGCGCTGATCCTTCGGTGCCAGATAGAAGCGCGCGAGCGCCCCCATGGCGGCCATGACAGTGGCCAGGACAACAGCATCGGTCTTGGCAAGCCGGGCCTCGACGCCCAGCAGAATGGTCGAAGCCAACAGGACGGCGGCGAGAAAGGCATTGCGCCGCGTGACAAAGGCCAGCGCCGTCCAATAGGTCAGCAGCACGGCACTGATCGCGCCCATCAGCGAGACAAGCCGGTAGACCCAGATCGTCGTGCGCGCCTGCGGAAAACCGAGCGCCTCGGCGGTGCCGACGATGGCCGCCTGCATCCAGTAAATGCCGACCGGCTTCTTGTTGCGGGCCTCATCCTGGAACCGGATGGCGATATAGTCGCCGGTCTCGAGCATCTGCTTGGTGGCCTGGGCGAAGCGGGGTTCGTCGCGGTCCATCGGCTGAAGGGAGAAAAAGCCCGGCATGAACAAAGCCAGCGACAGGAGCGCAAGCCAGACCGACGCGCGCCTGTGCGAGACGAGCGTGCGGTCAAGAGCGGCGGTCGCCGGCTCGATGATCCGGGCAATGGTCATCAGGCTGTCTTGGCCTCGTCCGGGCGAGCTGCCCGCTTGCGACCCGCACATGTGTCGGGACCAGAAAGGTCACGGCGAGGCTTTTAGGACGTGGCGTCGCTCACGGCAAGGGCAAGCAACGTACCGACTAGACCAAGACCTGCGGCCACAGGCCGCGCTCCTTCAGAAATTCCATCATGGCGGCATCGAAGGCCGCCGGGTCTTCGATGCAGCAGGCGTGGCCCGTGCCCGGCAGCACGACATGCCGCGCGCCGGGAATATGCTCCGCCGTCTCGCGCCCGCGCCCCAGCGAATTGTCATGTTCGCCATTGATCACCAGCACCGGCAGATCGAGACCGGGCAGCCGCGGCAGCATGTTTTCCGATCCCCGCGCC
This sequence comes from uncultured Hyphomicrobiales bacterium, assembly GCA_903916165.1. Lineage (GTDB taxonomy): Bacteria > Pseudomonadota > Alphaproteobacteria > Rhizobiales > Beijerinckiaceae > Terripilifer. Next base: position 2,771 of record CAIWVR010000461.1, read on the forward strand.
TCAAAGATGCGGGCGATGGACTGACCGTCGAGCAGATGTGCATCATCCATGAACATGTCCAGGACCCAGCGCCCGGCGCGGGTCTCGGTGAACCCCGGCGCGAACAATTCGGGCATATAGTCGCGCCGGTAGCGGGCCGGCCCGATCTCGCGGAAGGCGTCGATTCGCTTCTGGATATTGCCGCCCGGTCGGCTCGACCCGCCGACAAGCACGAGGCCGCGCGCGCGCAGCGGATGGTCGAGACCGATCTTCAGGGCAATCCCGGAGCCGACGCTGACGCCCAGGAAGACGGACTGGATCAGTCCCAGATCGTCGCAAACGCCCAGCACGTCCTGCGTCATGTCCTCCAGGGTGAACGGGTCCGTCGGTTTCGCGGACAGGCCATAGCCACGCAGGTCGATCGAGATGCAGCGATAGAAGGACGAAAAGCGCGCGATCTGATGAACGAACAGCCGCCGGTCGTAGGGGTTGGCGTGAACCATCACGAGGGGCGGACCGTCGCCGTGGTCTTCGTAGTGGATCTGGACGCCATTGGCGGATGAATAAGGCATGAACCCTCCCGTCTTTTTTACAAGGCTAGACAAGTCGGCCGCGCCCCGCAATGAGCTGTCGTTATCCTGCTCCCGGGACTTCCCATGGAAAACGGCTTCTGCTTAGCTCTCGCCATCACTGGCGTTCAGCCGGGTGATGTTTATTTCAGAGGATGTGTCATGAAAAATCTTTTTATCATTGCCCTCGCCACCTTCGTCTTTGCCGGTGCGGCCCAAGCTCAGCTCAGCGACCCGAATATGAACTGCGAGGGATATTTGAAACTCGTCGCGAGCATCGGCCCGACACCGAAGACCGGTGACGCCGCCATAGACAAGATGGCCGCCGACGCTGACGCCAAGCTCAACGCCTATTGCAAGGCCAACCCCAAGGCGAATGCGATGGAAGCGGCACAGAAAATCCTGATGGGAATGTAGGACGCTTCAGGTTCTGTCGCTTTTTCGCGTCCTTTCGGAGACCTTTGCGAAACATCAGTTTCGTCATTGCGAGCGGAGCGAAGCAATCCAGGCACGCGTTTAGGATTGTTGGCGCAACGTTGATACCGCAGGCATTTCATCCGTGGCCTCTGGATTGCTTCGCTTCGCTCGCAATGACGGCGGGAGGATATGCAAAGGTTTCTTTCGGGAGAAGGCAACAGGCCGCGCCGACCACAAGGACGAATCTTTCCCAGCGCTGGACTCCGCCGTCATGGCGAGCCGGAGGCGAAGCAATCCAGTGGCCTCACGTGCGGCCTCTGGAATGCTTGGCTTCGCTCGCAATGATGGCGCGATATCTTCCGGTTTGAAGGCCTAAACCCCCAGCCGCTCGACGCTCGCAGGTTCGATGGCGACGCTTTCGCCGCAGCCGCAGGCTGATGTCTGGTTCGGATTGTGGAATACGAAACCCGACGACAGTTTCGATGTCTGGAAGTCCATCTGCGTTCCCAGCAGGAACAGGATGGCCTTGGGATCGATCAGGACGCGCACGCCCTTGTCCTCGACCACCTCGTCATGTGGCGCGATCGCGTCTGCCATTTCCATCGTATAGGACATGCCGGCGCAGCCGCCATTCTTCACGCCCACGCGCAGGCCCACGATGGGCTTGTCGGCACCGGACATGATCTCCCGAACGCGCGCGGCAGCGGCGTCGGTCAGTGTCACGACCTTCAATTGCGGTCTCAGACTAGCCATTCAGGTCTCCCTCGGCCGGGTTCAAGGCCCGGCGATGAGTCACGTTCCAACCTACCACATATCCAGCGCAACGCGTGCCTCGTCTGACATGCGGCTCTGGTCCCAAGGCGGATCGAAGACCAGGCTGGCCTTCGCACCGGAGACGCCCTGCACCGACGTGACCGCATTCTCGACCCACACCGGCATTTCGCCCGCGACCGGGCACCCCGGTGCCGTGAGCGTCATGTCGACTCTCACGAATTTGGAATCGTCGATGTCAATCTTGTAGATCAGGCCAAGTTCATAGATGTCGACCGGAATTTCCGGATCGAACACAGTCTTGAGCGCGACCACAATATCCTCGGTCAGTCGCTCGAGCTCCTCCGGAGGAATGGCGACAGCCAGTTCCAGCTCCGGCCGGTTGGGCTGCATTTCGCTGGTGATCACATCAGACATCAGGCGTCCTCAAGCAAAAAGCGTTTCGGCCTTGGCAAGCGCCTCGACCAGGGCGTCCACCTCGTCACGCGTATTGTAAAGCGCGAAGGATGCCCGGCAGGTCGACGTCACGCCAAAGCGCGTCATCAGCGGCATGGCGCAATGCGTGCCCGCACGCACCGCGACGCCCGAGCGGTCGATGACGGTGGCGACGTCATGGGCATGGGCGCCCTTCATTTCGAAGGAGACGATGGCGCCCTTGCCCGGAGCCGTCCCGATGAGACGGATCGAATTCAGCCGCGACAGCCTCTCCTGCGCATAGGCACCGAGCGCCGCCTCATGGGCGTGGATGCGAGACCGGCCGATGGACTGCATATAATCAACCGCAGCCCCAAGCCCGATGGCCTGCACGATGGGTGGCGTGCCGGCCTCGAAGCGGTGCGGCGGCGTATTATAGGTGACATTGTCCATCGTCACCGTCTCGATCATCTCGCCGCCGCCACTATAGGGCGGCAAGCGCTCCAGCCATTCGCGCTTGCCATAGAGCACGCCAATGCCGGTCGGCCCATAGACCTTGTGGCCGGAGAAAACATAAAAATCCGCATCGAGATCGCGCACGTCGACATCGAGATGGACGGCACCCTGGCAGCCGTCAACCAGAACCGGAATGCCGCGCTCATGCGCGATACGGATGATTTCCTTCACAGGGACCACCGTGCCCAGAACATTGGACATATGCGAGATGGCGACGATTTTCGTGCGCGGCGACAAAGCGCGCTCGAAGTCCTCGATCGAGAACGAGCCGTCGTCGGCGACGCCGACCCATTTCAGCGCGACGCCCTTGCGTTCGCGATGAAAATGCCAGGGCACGATGTTGGAATGATGTTCCATGATCGAGAGCACGACCTCGTCGCCCTCGGCCAGATGCGCCAGCCCGAACGAGGCGGCAACGATGTTGATCGCCTCGGTCGCCGAGCGGGTGAAGATGATCTCGTCGGTCGAGCCGGCATTGATAAAGCTACGCACCTTCTCGCGGGCGTCTTCGAAAGCCTCCGTCGCCGCATTGGCGAGATAATGCAGGCCGCGATGCACATTGGCATATTCATGCTCATAGACATGCACCATGCGGTCGATCACCGCCTTCGGCTTCTGCGCCGAGGCTGCGCTGTCGAGATAGACGAGCGGCTTGCCATAGGGGCGTTCGGCCAGAATCGGGAAATCGCGACGGATCGCCTCGACGTCATAGGGCGCGTCTGTGGTGTGCGTCATGTGCGCCTCCGCGATGCAAACCAGTCGGACATCAGCGCGACCACATGCGCGCGAATGGCCTCGTTCTCGATGCGGTCAGCGGACTCGTCGACAAAGGCTTCGAGCAGCATGGCCTCGGCGTCGCCTTTGGGCAGGCCGCGCGCCTGGGCGTAGAACAGCTGGTCTTCGTCGAGCTGCGCCACGGTCGCGCCATGTCCGCAGACGACATCATCTGCAAAAATTTCCAGCTCGGGCTTGTTGTTCATTGTGGCACCGTCCGACAGCAGGATCGCCTGGCTCTTCATGGCGCCATCGGTCTTCTGCGCGCCCGGTGCGACGATCACCTTGCCCTGATAGACGCCAATGGCGTCGCCATCGAGGACCGACTTGAAATATTCGCGGCTCTGTCCGTTCGGGGCGACATGCTCGATGATCAGCGTCGTGTCGACATGATCACGACCTTTCAGCAGATTGGCCCCGGCCAGCTGGCCTTTCGCATATTCACCATCAAAGCGCAGGAAGACCTGGCGGCGCAACAACCCGCCACCGCGCGCCAGCGTAAAGGAGTTGAAGGACGCGCCAGCCTGAAGGCTGACGAGCAGATGCGCAATATGCGCGGATCCGGGCGCCAGCTCGGCTGGCACGAAGACGTGCTCGCATGTCGCTGAATCGCCGATCTGGCAGACGAGCGCAGAATTGCGCTGTTCGACAAGACCGCTGTCACAAGCCTCGATCTCGACAAGCGTCAGCTGGGCGCCGGCACCAAGGCGCAGGAGCGACCGTCCGTAGACGGCCTGCGCGGGCACGCCGGATGCGAGCGCGACGACGTCGATCGGATGCGCGACATGCACGCCAGGTGCAATATCGAGGACAAAGCCACCCTGCATGAAGGCCGTGTTGAGGGCGAGCGCCGCATCGCCCTTCCCCAGGCCCGGTGCCGCAAGGGCCTCGATCAGAGCCGCATCGCCCTGGGCGAGCGCATCAGACAATGATTGCAGCGTCACGCCTTGCGGCAGGCCCGCAAGATCAGACAATTCGGGGATGAAGTGCCCATCGACGAGCACGATGCGCAGGCTCTCGACGCCTGCGCGGCGCGGGCTGAGCCTGTCGAGCCGCGCGCCCTGCGCAGGGATGGAGGTCGCCGCCGGCGGCACGGCCATCGGCAGGGCCTGGGCCATCGCACGCTTCAAATCGGTGTAATGCCACGCCTCGACACGACGCGTCGGCAAGCCAGCCGCCATGAAGGCGTCAAAGGCCGCGTCGCGCAGTTTGGCGACCGCGTCGCCGCCGGGAAGCGAGAGACGCGCGCCGACATAATCGGCGGCGATCTTGGCTTCCGCGACCGTCTGCGGAGGGGCTTGCCGAGCGTTCATCAAGCCGCCTCGCCGATGTAATCGCGATAGCCGTTGGCCTCGAGCTCCAGCGCGAGTTCCTTGCCGCCAGTCTTCACGATGCGCCCCTTGGACAGGACATGCACGGTGTCGGGCACGATATAATCGAGCAGGCGCTGATAATGCGTGATGACCATGAATGAGCGCTTGGGATCGCGCAGCGCATTCACGCCATCGGCCACGACGCGCAGGGCATCGATGTCGAGGCCGGAATCGGTCTCGTCGAGAATGGCAAAGGTCGGCTCCAGCAGGGACATCTGCAGCACTTCCATGCGCTTCTTCTCGCCGCCGGAAAAGCCGACGTTGAGCGCGCGACGCAGCATGTCCTGCGGTACGCCGATCCTGTCGGCGCCGGCGCGCACCCGCTTCATGAAGTCGGGCGTCGAAAACTCCGCCTCGCCGCGCGCCTTGCGCTGCGCATTCATACAGGCCTTGAGAAAGGTCATGGTGGTGACGCCGGGGATTTCGAGCGGATATTGGAATGCCAGGAACACGCCCCTGGCGGCGCGCTCGGAGGCGTCCATCTCCAGCACATTGGCACCATTGAGAAGGACCTCGCCCTCCGTCACCTCATAGCCCTCACGGCCCGCGATGACATAGGACAGCGTCGATTTCCCCGAGCCATTCGGCCCCATGATCGCAGCGATCTCGCCATCGTTCACGGTGAGCGTAAGACCGTTGAGGATCTTCTTGCCGTCGATCTCGGCGTGGAGGTTGCGAATTTCGAGCATAAATTCAAGCCTTCTTGGACGTCGCCAGATAAGCCGTGGTCTGGCCAATCA
>CAIWVR010000462.1 GCA_903916165.1 uncultured Hyphomicrobiales bacterium
AGATCCTCGAGCGCCCGCAGGTCGTCGAGCAAATTGGCCTGGCCGCGCACGATCAGCTGCTGGCCATCGCCCTTCAGGCCGGCCCAGCTCGCGAGCCCTGCATCGACCAGGCGCGCCGCCAATTCGCCGAGTTCTGCCTCGGCGGCGCTGCGCGAGCCCTCGATCTCGTCGCGGACCTCGGTCAGCGTGCGCCCGCGCAGGCGTGCATTGAGATAGTTCGAGGCCTCCACCAGCGCGGAGGGCGGCAGGCCCGGCGGGATCGGCACGAGCCGGTTTTCGACGGTTCCGTCCTCGGAGACCAGCACCGCCAGCGCGCGGTTGACGTCCAGCCGCACGAATTCGATGTGCTTCAGGCGAATGTTGTCCTTGGTCGTGAGCACCACGCCCGCCCCGCGCGTGAGGCCCGACAGCATGCTGGACGCCTCCGCCAGCACGCCGTCGAAGGTGCGCTCCTGGGAGGCGGCCTTGACCTCGGATTCGATCTTCTGGCGCTCCTCGTCGGAGGGGGCGCCGAATTCCAGCATGGCATCGACGAAGAAGCGCAGCCCGAGCTCGGTCGGCAGCCGCCCGGCGCTGGTGTGGGGCGCATAGACAAGGCCCAGCTCCTCCAGATCCTGCATCACATTGCGGATCGAGGCGGGCGACAGGGTGATGGGGAGCAAACGCGACAGGTGCCGCGAGCCGACGGGATCGCCGGTTGCGAGATAGCTGTCGACGATGCTGCGAAAGATTTCGCGTGAGCGCGTGTTCAGGGTCGACAGCGCGCCCGTTTCAAACGAGAGATTTCCAAAGTGTCCAGCCATGGCGCAAGGATGACCATGTCTCACCTTGTGCGCAAGGATTAGTCGGCCTCGCGGGTTTTTGATCCGGGGTTGCCGGTCTGGATTTGCTGGCCTGGATAGACTATCGGAAAGAGAGCTGGACACGCTGCTCCACCATCGGCGTGCTGGAATGGGAGAGAAACATGCAGAAGCTGAAGGCCGCGTCGGCCATGTCCGGCCTGATTGCCGCGCTCGTTGCCTCGGGCGCAGCGCGCGCGCAGGTGCCAGACTTCTACAAGGGTCGCACGATCGAACTCGTGATCGGCTATGCGACGGGCGGCAGCAATGACACCTATTCGCGCATGGTCGCCCAACACATCGGCAAACATATCCCCGGAACGCCGAACGTCGTCGTGCGCAACATGCCGGGCGCGGGCTCTTTCCTCGCAGTCAACCAGATCTTCAACGCATCTCCCAAGGACGGCACGACGATCGGCCTTGGCGCGCCCACTCTTGTGCTTGACGAGAAGCTCGGCACCAATGGCGTGCGCTTCAAGACGGCCGAGCTGAACTGGATCGGTCGCGTCGGTCCGCTGGTCAACATTGTGTTCACCTGGAAAACCTCGCCGGTGAAGACCATTCAGGATGCGATGAAAACCGAAGCGGCGCTCGGCGGCACCGGCGCGGGCTCCACTGTGTCGATCTACCCGCTCGTGCTCAACAATGTGTTGGGCACGAAATTCAAGCTGATCATGGGCTACAAGGGCTCGAATGAGGCCATGCTGGCCCTCGAGCGCGGCGAGGTCGAAGGCCATTCCACGGCCTATGAGGCTGTGCGCGCGGCCAAGCCGTCGTGGTTCAAGGATGGCAGCATCCATGTGCTGTCGCAATTCGGCCTGAAGCGCCTGCCCGAACTTCCCGATGTGCCGACAGCCATCGAGACGGCCGACACGCCGGAAAAGAAGCAGATCCTCACCGCCATCATGTCGGCGAGCGAGATCGGCACCTCGTTCTTCACAACGCCCAGGACACCCGTCGAGCAGGTCACGCTGCTGCGCCGCGCCTTCGACGCGACGATGACCGATGCCGCCTTCACGGGCGACCTGCAACGTATGGGCATGAGCATGGGGCCGATGACCGGCGAGGACCTGCAGAAACTGGTCACGGACGTGTCGTCGATCACGCCGGAGCTTCTGGAAAAGGTCCGCAAGGCCTATCCGGACGAAGGCAAGTAGACCTCTAGCTCTTCGGCATCCGGGCGCGCGTCGACGCCCGGATGCCGCTTTGATTTTCAGGCGTGCTGCTGATCTGCAGGATTTTCCGGAACTCGTCGCGCTTCTCGTGAATCGAGGCGATGACGTAGCCCATGGGCACGCCGATATCGACGAGCAGGCTTTCCGACAATTGCAGGCTCGCCTCGACAGTCTCGGGGATCGCGTCCGAGGCACCCAGCTCATAAAGGTGGCGCGCATGCGTCGCGTCGCGCGCGCGCGCCACGATGACGAGTTCGCCGCGCGCCGCCCGCGCCGCCGCGACCACGCGCTCCACGGCCTGTGGATTGTCCATGGTGACGACGAGGCCGCGCGCGCGGGCAATGCCGCAGCGGCTGAGCATGTCCGGATCGCTTGCATCGCCCCAGTAGATCGGGGTGCCATCCTTGCGTTCTGCGCCCACGAGGCGTGCGTCGCCATCCACGGCGATGAAGGGGATCTTGTGCATGGTCAGCAATTCACTGACGAGCTTGCCGACGCGTCC